>NZ_JAYWZK010000012.1:0-103597 GCF_048148385.1 Acinetobacter sp. 197 | reverse complement strand
TTACCCATGTGAGAGTAAGTCATCGCCAGCTCATTATTCAAAACACCCCCGGTCTAAAGGCCGGGGGTGTTTTTTTAGGCCTGGAGTTTATAGTAAAATTAAATATAGTAAAAATAATATTCTGAATTTACTCAAGGTTATTTGCTATTTTTAAACTAGCCTGATTGTGTTTTAATCGTTTAAAGCTTAAAACCTAGGAATCTGCGTGTTGGAGGTATTTGCACAGCTATGTGGCGGGATTGGTTTATTCCTGCTTGGCATGACTTTAATGACCGATAGTCTTAAAGATATTGCAGGTGAAACATTAAGACAGTGGTTAGGGCGGTTTACAGGTTCTCCTTTTAAAGCAATGATTTCAGGGATTGCTTTAACCTTGATAGTGCAATCTTCTACAGCCACAACTTTAGCAACTATTGGCTTTGTCAGCGCGGGAGTTCTTACTTTTTCGCAGGCCATTGGTGTCATTATTGGCGCCAATATCGGTACTACCAGTACGGGCTGGATGGTGGCTTTTCTGGGGTTAAAGTTTTCTATCGGGCAAATAGCTTTACCTCTGATTGCCCTAGGTGCTTTACTTAAAATATTAGCACATGGACGTACAGCACTCACCGGCCTGGCACTTGCAGGCTTTGGACTGATTTTCTTTGGAATTGACTTGCTTCAGGTTGCAATGTCAGGTATCGCAGAGCATCTTGACCTTTCAGTTTTCTCCACCAAAAGCGTTGCTTCCAAATTATTGTTGGTACTTTTTGGTTTGGTCATGACTGTGGTTTTACAGTCTTCCAGTGCTGCAATTACGGCGACACTTGCTGCATTGGCAAGTCAGGCCATTCAGCTTGATCAGGCTTTAATGCTCGTGATTGGGCAGAATGTTGGAACTGTTGCAACTGCAGTGCTCGCATCTATTGGTGCAAATGCGAATGCAAAACGAACTGCTGCTGTGCATGTCTGTTTTAATGTCGTGAGTGCAATTTTTGCATTTTGTATTTTAGTTCCTTTATTTTTATGGTTTCATCAACCGCAGCATTTTTTATCCAGCTGGGATAATGTGGTAATTGTGGCTGCATTTCATACTGCTTTTAGTCTATTTGGTGCCTTATTTTTTATGCCATTGATCGGGCCTTTTGAACGGCTGTTGGTTAAATATATTCCTGCACATGAAGATTCATTATTACAAGCTTTGGATGATGCCAGTTTAGCTGTACCTGCGGTAGCCATTAATACAGCAGAAAAAGTAATTTTTAAAACAATAGCAACCCAGTATTTCTGGATACTTAAAGCCATCAAGTCGGCCGAAATGGTTTCGGCGAATGAATTAAAACAGCAGGATGAATTAATCTATAAATTACAGGATTATTTAGAAAAAATTATAGTGCCCGAAAATAGTCAAGATCAAGCCCGGCTATTTAGCTTGTTGAGGATCATGGTTTATTTAAAAGTATTACGTAGTGATCTGGAAAATCTAGAGTATGCATTAAATATCCGCACCCAACCTGCAATCTATCAGATTGCCCTGGACCTTATCCAGATAGTAGAAAATGAGGGAAATATTCGGCTGGGCCTGTCTTCATCTGATGATCTTCAACAACTCTATATAGAGCTGGAAAACTTAAAAAAATGGAGCAAACAGCATCATGCTGAATTACGAGAAAAAATAAATAGTTATGCCTCTACTTATCAGCTGAATGCAGTCAAGACCTTGGAGTTGTTGGCTGCTCATCGCTGGCTGGAACGCCTAATTTCACATAGTCTCCGTCTGGTGAATGTACTAAAAGAGCGCCAACAATCTCTTACGGTTGCTGAAGCTGACGACGAGCATGTTTAAGTGCAGATCTGAGACCTTCTTCTAGCGTCGGGTGGTAAAAAGGTTTGGCAAGGATTTGATGAATATCCTGATCGGCATCTATGGTCCAGGCAAGAAGATGGGCAAGATGTTCGGCTTCAGAACAGAACAGTTCTGCACCTAATAATTTGCCTGATTTTTTATCAATATAAACTTCAATGCCTCCCTTATTTTCAGCAAGTACCAGTGCACGGCCCTGATTTTCATAGGAGGCAAATCCTCGGATAAACTCAATATTTTGTTGTTCTAACTGTTTAAAACTTTGCCCGACAATAGCCATTTCTGGATGAGAAAATACGATTGCCAATGGGGTGAGTGCTGGAATCGGTTTGACTTCAGGATAATTTAAACAGTTATGAACTACCTCTTTACCGGCATGAGCAGCCTCGTGTTGAATGGGGGCATCAGGGGCGGCATCACCCACTATAAATATTGGCATATCTGCGAGTTGTTTGGTTTTTTTATTGATAGGCATTTTCTTTATATCAGTAAAGCTAGGGTCTAACTGGTCTAAGCTCAAGCGATCCAGATTGCTCTGACGCCCTGTAGCACCCAGAACATAGTCAACCTCAATACTTTGAACTTGATTATTTTCGGTAAAATCAATTTTAATGTGATTCGTCTGTTTTTTAACTTGGTCTGGTAAGATTTTAAACTTGATATTGATTTCTTCACTGAGTTCTTTTTGGGCTAATGACTGTAAAGTAGGGCTGCTTAGAGTACCGACTTTCTGACTACGCGCAAACATCGTGGTTTTTACCCCCAGTCGTTGCATAGCCTGAGCCAATTCAGTGGCAATCACGCCACTCCCGATCACTGCTAAAGACTTGGGTAACTGAGAAAGTTCAAAAATTTCGTCAGAACTTAAATATTTATTTCCTAATTCTTCCTTTAATGCTTTATCGATATGCGGTCGTGAACCCACTGCAATAATAAAACTTTTAGCTTGATAAGATTGTCCATTAACTTCAACTGTATGAGTATCAATAAACTTCGCATGACCAGAAATTTTATGTGAATTATCCCATTGGTCTATGCCTTTCAAGGTTGCTCGAATAAAACGTTCTCTTAAGTGATGTAGACGTTGCATGACATTTGACGTATTAACCGCAACATCCTGAAGTAAACCGAGATCTTTCGCGGATTGAATATCTTGCATACGATTTGCAGATGAGATCAGCAGTTTACTGGGCATACAGCCTACACGGGCACAGGTCGTATCCCATGAACCATCATTGATAATTAAAATATTTTTGGTGTATTTAATGGCTTCGTTATAAGCGCTGATGCCTGCAGTACCGGCGCCAATGATAATTATGTCGTACATAATATAAATATCTTAAAAAATAATATAACTATATAAAAAAACCCTCTAGAAAGAGGGTTTTATTGCAATTATTTACACTTAAAATTTAATGCCTGTTGGTAAGCTCAAATTCGTACTAATTGTACCGCCATTATTTGTTGAAGTCCCTTTGAATATTGTACCATTAATAGTATGTTCAAAATTAAGCGTACCACTTGTTGCTTGTTTAAATTTTAAAATGTTTATGCCAGTTAACTTTATACTACCAGTAAAAGTTTGCTTATTTTGATCAGGAGTTTCATTTTCAACACGAGTACCATCGATTGTCGTAATGCTCGGTAGAATTAACTCTTGTTCACCAGAAGCTCTCACACGGTAATTAGCTGAACTAGTCGTGCCAGGAGATGAGTTTAGTATTAAAGAAATTGGCTCAGCAAAAGGAATATTGGGATTATCATTTATCAGTACATTAAATCCTGAACCTGATTGAATGTTATATAAGCTACCATCACGTGAGGTTAAATCTTTATAAATACTAATTGCGCCTGTCGTAATTTCTCGTTCAATATCTTCACCTGTTTCTGGATCGGCTACAATTGCTGTTGTCGTGATCTTATAATCACTAGTACTACCATTAATCAAAACAAAACGTTTTTGTTGAGTTTGTTGAATTCCCCATGACTGTTGGAAGGGATATGAAAATGCACCGGTAATAGTTACATCATGGAAATTTTTATCTCCATTTTCGTTTTCAAATACATAAATACGTGTATTTGATTCATATTCTTCTAAGTTTGGTGTTACTTCATCATGTTGTAATTTAATATTTTTTAAATCATCTACTGTAATATCAAAATCCCAGTTATCGTAACCAGGTAAGATATTTTTAATATCTTCAGCCACGAATACATAGCAAGCTCTGTAATCTGTTTTACTTAAGGCAAAGCATTTGTTGCGGTAATATGAGCTATTTTTATAGGTGGATAGATCTATTTTTCGAATGTCTAAGCTTAATTGTAGGGGACCCTGTGCGAAAGTATCTAATGCATGGTCAATATAACCTTTAGCCGTAGTAGCATCATTTGGGTCATAATTTCCAAATAAGAACTGGCCTTCACGTTTTATGGTGTCCAAGATTTGTTGAGGGGTTTGTTCACCAGATGGGATACTTGAATGATCGCCATTATTGGTTCCAGTTGAAGGTGATTTATCATAATAGCCATCGCTACCCCCCCCTCCACACGCGGCTAAAAAACCTGATAAAGTGATAACGAGCGCACTTTTATTGAAATTCATGTTTTACCCCAAAATAATTATTTACAAAAACTATAGTTATACTATTTTAAGATTATCATAGATAAAAAATGGCGCAAAGAGCGCCATTGGTTTTTTGTGGGCGGACTTATAAGGAAGTTCCTACATTCACACCCACAGTCGGCTTCAAATTCATCGAGCTACAGCCTGTAAAAGCCAAACTACAACATACAATAATCAATAATTTATTCATGAATCAATCCTTGAGATTTAGCTTGGTTAAACAAAGATGCTGAACGTGTACCACTACGGCAGACCATTAAAATAGGCTTTGGCAGCTCATTGTAATATCGAGCAAATTCCTCAATATTGGCCTGAGAAATATGACCACTTACTACTGGCTGATAAATCACACTGACTTGAGACTTTTCTGCAATCGAGCGTAATTGACTTACCGTGACGGCATTGCCAGACTCCTGATCAGGGCGGTTTACAATCACGGATTTAAAACCCTGCTGAATCAATTGCTCAAACTTATCCAAGGTCATTTGACCGGTAACACTCACCGTCGCGGTCAGAGCACGACTCAAATTCTGCGCAGCAAAAACAGGTGAAGTACAGCTAAAACAGATTGCAAGTACTACACCTTTCCAAAATGACTTAGTCATCCAGCAAGTCCATCTGTTTTGCCAGTTGATATAAATTATTTGAGCGGTTTCCAGTACGGCAAAACATCAAGATTGGTTTGGGTAATTCATTATAATGATTGGCAAAAGTGCGGACATCAAGCTCGGTAATCTGACCGGCAACCACCGGCTGGAATACATAATCCAGACCTGCTGCACGTGCAGCCTCTTCGATTTGTGCACTGGTTGGCTGCTCAGAACCACCTTCCATATCTGGGCGGTTGTTGATAATCGATTTAAAACCTTTTTCAACTATTTGAGAGATATGTTCAGGACCAATTTGGCCAGTAAAGCCTACATTTTCGCTCATGATGTCACTCCATTATGTCATTTATCTAGATATGCTTTATGATAGCATTAAGCTGAAAACATGACGGCTTAGTTCTGAAAAATTTATAAATACGATTACAATTATAAAATAATGCAATGGAGCGCATATGTACGCTTATACAGTCGAACCACTGTATGTTAAAAGCGGTCAGGAAGTGATTGCTGCGGATTTTTATCATCCTCAACAGGTCGATAAACCGGCTGTGATCCTGATGGCCCACGGTCTGGCAGCTTTACGACATTTTAAACTGGTGCAGTATGCACAGCGCTTTGCCAGTGCTGGCTATGCTGTGGTGCTGTTTGATTATCGCTATTGGGGCGGGAGTACAGGACGTCCACGTGAACTGGTATCCATTAGTGCTCAGCTTGAAGACTGGCGGACTATGATCAGCCATTTAGAGGCACGTAAGTCGATTGACAGCAAAAGAATTGTGCTTTGGGGAACGGCCTTAAGTGGCGGTCATGTACTGACACTCGCAGCAGAGCTGTCAAATATTCAGGCAGTAATGGCACAGGTACCGTTTGTGGATGGAGCAGAAAGTGCCAAACTTTATCCTTTGCAGCAATTGCCTAAAGCCCTGAAAATTTCCAGCCAAGACTACATGGGTGCCAAGGTCGGTATGGCACCGAAAACCTTGCCCGTAGTAGACCCTCATGAACTCTGTTTTATGCCAACCCAGGACAGTTATCAGGGATATATGTCCATCGTGAACCCGGATTATTACTGGAGTGGTCATATTCCTGCACGCGCATTCTTTAAACTGATGCGTTATCGTCCCATTCTGGAAGTACGTAAAATCACGATTCCAGTTCTGTTCATTGCAGCAAAACTGGATAGTCTGATTCCCATTGAATCCAGTCGGGAAACTGCCACCAATATTGCACCATTTGTACAATATCATGAATGGAATATGCGACATTTTGATATTTATCATGGCGAATGGTTTGAAAAAGCAGTTTCGACCCAATTAGAATTCTTACATCAACATATTGGAGTGCGCTAGATGATTATTGTATGTCCGGAATGTCTGGCCAAAAACCGTGTCCCTGAAGAAAAACTAACCGCGAATCCTGCTTGTGGTCAATGCCATCAAGCATTGGTTCCATTGGCACCGATTGAATTGAATGAGCAGAATTTCAGCCAGTTTGTCACGCATAGTGATTTACCGATCCTGATCGACCTATGGGCGGACTGGTGTGGGCCATGTAAAATGATGGCACCGCACTTTGCCAATGTTGCCAAACTCTATCCCAATGTGGTTTTTGCCAAAATTGATACAGAAGCAAATCCACGGCTAAGTGCAGCATTTAATGTACGCAGTATTCCGACGCTGGTTTTAATGAATAAAAGTAATGAAATTGCTAGAATAAGCGGTGCATTACGCTCAAGCGAGCTGCAAAAGTGGCTTGATCAGCAGTTAAATGCCCCATCCTAATTCACAAGCCTGGAGTTCAAGTGTCAGATTCTCATAATAAACCAGAGGGAATTCTTTCCCTGCAGACCATTGCGATGCCTGCGGATACCAACTGGAGTGGAGATGTATTTGGTGGCTGGATTGTTTCACAAATGGACTTGGCGGGAGCAATTCATGCAGAGCGCTTTAGTAAAGGACGCTGTGCGACAATTTCGATTAACCAGATGACCTTCCTGGTTCCGGTGAAAGTCGGTGATGTGATTAGCTGCTATACCAAAATTCTAAAGGTCGGCAATACCTCCATCCAGATGGAAATTGAAGTATGGGATAGCCATGACGACTCACGTCCGCCTGTACGCGTGACTGAAGGGGTATTTACCTTTGTGGCAGTGGATGTGAAGGGCAATAAACGTCCGATTCCAGAGGAAGCAAAGCAGAAGTTTCTAGAATCTCAGCAGAAGTCATAATTCGTCTCATAAAAATCCCAGATTAATGATCTGGGATTCTTTTGTCTGTATTGCTATCAGGTCTGCTTCAATTGCTTTTTGGAAATCCACGCCCAGAGCATCTCGCATTGAATGGGTGCTTCACCCGATTCATCACTTACCATAACTTGAACCAGTGTTTCACCTTTGTCTGAACTTTGCATAAGCTGTTGCTGTTCAGCAGTCAAGGTAGCAACTGCCGTCAGGGCACCTTTGGTCGGACGTTTAAAGTCTACTTTTAGACTTTTAATCAAAACCACTGCGCTATCTGGTACATTCATTGCGGTTACAAACCCGGTTGCTGTTTCTGCCAGCAGGGCCATTGCACATGCATGAATTTGTCCAATATGGTTCTGCATGGCTTTATGATTGGCCATACTGACTACCACTTTGGACGCACTCATTTCCTCATAACGAATCTTGGCAGAGCCGACCATCGGGACCACCCGGCCAAAAGTTTTACTTAACAAAGCAGTACGAATACCTTGCGGTAATCGTGCAGTGGCTTTGACTAATCTGGCTAATCGGTTGTTCTTTGCCATAATTCCTTCTACAGACGTTGCTGACTTAGTCTTTAAAGTTATTAAACTGTAAAGGCAGACCGAATTGCTGTTCTTTCAGGTATGCCATCACTTGCTGCAAGGTATCGCGTTTTTTGTCAGTCACACGAATCTTGTCGCCCTGAATAGAAGATTGCACTTTAATGCCACTTTCTTTAATGGCCTTATTAATTTTTTTTGCAGTATCAGAGTCAAGACCATCTTTAAGCTTGATCACCTGAATCACATTTTTGCCTGAAGCGGTCATTTTTTGTGGATCAAGTGCCTGAATGTCAATCTTACGTTTGAAGAAATGGTTTTCCAGCATGTTATATACCTGTTCACACTGAAAATCACTTTCTGTACTGATTTTGATTTCCTTGTTTTTTTCATTCAGTTCAATAGAAACGTCCTGACCACGGAAATCAAAGCGGGTTGCAATCTCTTTTTGGGTATTTTGAACTGCATGATTTACTTCAAAAATTTCTAATTCAGAAACAATATCGAAAGAAGGCATAGTTTAGACCTTTACAAAGGGAAAGAATATCTGAGATGCTAGGGATGTTTTCTTCATTTGCCAAGTGTTGTTTACATCAAAGGAGTGCACAATGATCCGTAAACAAGAAATTACAACATTTGAGTTCCCAGAAAATGCCATTATCTGGGATGTACGCGATGCAAGTGCTTTTGCTGAAGCACACGTTAAAGGGGCGGTCAATCAGCCCATTAACGATCTTTCAGCAGGTAGCCTGACTCAGGTGTCAGCGGATCAACCGATTTATATTTTATGTGGTGGTGGGAGTAAAGCTCCACGTGCAGCTGAAAAATTAGAGGGTTTTGACAGCTCACGTGAATACGTCATTCTGATGGGTGGTACTCGTGCCGCTCGTGATGCCGGTATGCCGCTGGAGCAAGGTGCCTAATAACCTTGTGAAAAAAAGCGCCGTCAGGCGCTTTTTTAATGGGGGTAATATTTTTCCCTCTCTCATAGGGAGAGGGAACACCCTTAAAATAGGATTTTATATTTGAGGTTTTAAATACGGTTTTTTCATTTTCACTTTCTTTTGAAAACGGGTCACGCTGAGTTTTTTTACTACATGAGATGGAATCAGACAGACTTCTCCCAGAATCTGGGCGGCCAAGATTTCACTACATAGTGGTGCAAACAGAAAGCCTTTAGAACCGAGACCAGCAAAGCTATAAACTTCCTCCTCCGCTTTCATTTTACCGAGTAGAGGGAAATAATCCTGACTTTGTGCACGTAGCGATGCACGGCCTTGCCAAGTCTCGAGAGAAGGAAGAGATTTCGCATATTCAGGAAAGACACCGTGGATAAGTTCATAATTATGCATATGATCTTCTGCTAATACCTCTGTATCATCTCGGCCGGGATAAAACGAAGCCCCGAGAATGAGTTGTTCGGCATTGAGTTGCATACAGTAGCCGCCATAGCTATAGGCAGTATTTTGACTTAAAGGCTGGGTTTGATTATTCACCCAGCTGACCTGTCCGCGAATCGGTTTCAGGAGAGGATAATCTGCAAAAAACTGCTGGGTTTCTCGAGCAGTACAGACAATGACGTGATCGAATCCACCTAGATCCTGTTCATCTGCAAATAGCTGAGGTTTTGTAGCAGCTTCAATATGGCTAATTTTGGCCTGTTGATATTGAATATGAGGATGCTGCAAAATTTCATCACGTAACTGATGCGGCGAAACCGCGCCAGCTGCTAACAGTTTTAAACTTGGAAATGCAGTTTGCATCTCCTGATCTTTTACTGTTTGTGCAGCCAGAATTCCTTCGGGATATTCGTCTGCCAATCCTAGAAGCTGTTCAGGATTTTTTAAGGCGAGTTGATTGACCTGAATCGGGCGGAAAGCCTTAAATTTCCGATAATGATTTAAGGCATGTTGCCAAGACAAGGTCATCAAATGTTCAGCACTTTGCTCAACCGGACAGAGTTTGGGATTGAGCAAGGCCAGTGGATTGCCAGAACCTCCAGAGAGAGGCGCCGACCGGTCGTAAATCGTGACTTGATGACCACGTTGAGCGAATGCCCATGCCGTACTCAAACCTGCGATTCCTGCGCCAATCACAGCGATCTGGCGAGGCCTGGCGTTTATCTCTAAAGCTGACTCAGTTTTTTTTTGCGTACTTTCCTGAGCTGGAGATGGGTTAATTTCCTCAGCCGGATTCCAGATTGCTTTCAACATTTCACGTTTATGGCCAAACCCACGTGGACGGGAAATTGAAATCCCGTGATTTTTTAAGCCACGCTTTAAGACACCCGCGACACTAAAAGAGGCAAACGTCGTTCCGGTTTTCGACAAGCGCACAATATGGTTTAAGACATTTTCTTCCCACATATCCGGATTACAGGAAGGCGCAAAGCCATCCAGAAACCAGGCATGCACCGCTGCAGTTTTTTCAATGACCGGGAAGATATCGTGGGCATCGCCTAGCCATAGATCCAGACTGAAACGTTCTTCAGGAAAACTGAGTCGATGACAGCCAGCAATTGGCATTGGATATTGAGAAATCAGCTGATCAGCCAAAGGTTTTAACTCAGGCCAGGCATTCAGGGCACGGATCAGATCTGCTTTAGAGAGCGGAAATTTTTCCACTGAAATGGCATGCAAATGACTGTGATTATCCGGACGCACCTGTTGCCAGAGCTGCCACAGGGCCAGAATATTCAGCCCTGTACCAAAACCCGTTTCACCGACACAGAAATATTCAAAAGGTTTTAAATCTGCCAGACGCGTCGTGAGATCATTGCCATTTAAAAAGACATGCCGGGTTTCCAGCAGGCCATTGTCTTTGGAAAAATACACATCACCAAATTGCTTGGATACAGGCACATCAATGCCATCCACCAATTGCCAGTCCAGATCGGCAGTTTGAATTGCGTGCGACAAAACGGTTACAACCTTAAAGATATCGGGAAGAACTATAGCTTACCACTGACGGCGGCGTTTGGTATAAACATAGCTCGCTATCAGGAAGCCTAGCAGTACACCTACTGCCAATGTTGCTGCGCCGTAGAGGAACATCTGGGCACTACGTTCACTTTGTAGTACCTGTACCTGAACGCCCAAGTTATCATTCTTGAGCTGTAATTCCTGGTTTTGCGATAGTGCGTCCAGATTGGCTTTTTCCAGTTGCTCTAAACGGGTGGCCTGATCTTTGACCAAGGCTTTTACCTTGGCATCTTGCTGGGCTTTTAGCTTGGCGATTTCTTCTGCGGTTAACGGTTTATTTTCAGCAGGTGGCACCGGCTGGGCAGAAGTTGCTACTGCAGGAATAATGGCAGGTTTTGGCGGCGACTGGTTTGGTGCAGTCGCTGCTGTCGCTCGAGATGGTGCTGTCTGATTTTCCGGAGCCACAGGAGCAGGCGTAACTTCGACTGCCCATACTGGAGAAATCATGAAACATAGGCCAATGATACTGGCAGTAACAACACGCATGGACCTTATCCTTGAGGAAATGCTTTATTAAATGGTTTGACATCGATATGTTCGTACACACCTTCTTTTAAAAATGGCTCATCCTGTAACCATGAATCCAGTGCTTCACGACTGTCAAAATCGACAATAATGGTACTGCCGTAAAAACCGGCTTTTGGATTGGCCGGATCTTTAGGCATGGCACCTGCAACAATCAGGCGACCTTCAGCATTTAAATGTTCCAGACGAGCAAGATGTTGTGGGCGAATCGCGAGGCGTTTTTCCACTGTACCTTCCCGATCGGTACAGCTAACGACGAATAATGGCATGATGACTCTCAATCGTTTGTAGTTGGACTTATTCAGCAGTCTTAAAGTATTTGCGCAATACAATAAACTGAATAATGATAAAGGAAAACATCACGATCATGTCACCGAATGCGGTAAATTCGCCCCAATATTTTCCATCCATCCACAAATAGGCGAAAAAGGTATGCAGAAATGACATCAGCACAAACATTGCCACCCATGCATAATTCAATTTAACCCAGCCTTTTTCGCTTAGGTTGAATACCGGACCAAACAGACGCTGAATCAATGGCTTTTTATCCTTGCTAAACCAGGGGGACAATAAAAAGGCACCGGCAAAGACCAGATTCAGTAATACCGCTTTTAAACGGATATAGAAATCATCGCTGAGCATCAGGGTAATGCCACCAAAAATCACGGTCATAAACAAGACAATCCATTGCTGCTTGTCCAGGCGGAATTTTTGCATGACAAATAACGCACCATAGACGACCAGCATGGAAATAATCAGACCTGTGGTTGCAACAAGAATATTATTATTGTCGACACCCCCCGCAGAACCGATCAATTGCAGCAATTGATGGTCAGTGTCTTTTGGATCTACAGTTTTATATAAATAAAAGAAAATAATGAGTGGCACAAAGTCTAAAAGTGCTTTCATGTTAGAGTATCTAAATCTGATCAAATAAATGTCATAGTATAGAGATGCACGGCGTAGATTTACATACACATAGTAATATTTCTGATGGAACTTTCAGTCCTCAGCAACTGGTCGAAGCGGCTGTGGAAAAACTCATCCATACTTTGGCACTGACCGATCATGACACCATGGACGGTTTGGTATTGGCGGAGGAAGCTGCCAAAAATCATGAGATTAAGATTATCTCCGGCGTAGAGATATCCAGCCAGTGGTCGCGGCCTGCGACCAAAAAAAACTATGGTGTGCATATTGTGGCACTTAATATCCAGAAGCCTGAGCCGTTACAAAAAGCCCTCAATCAGCAAAAGAAAATCCGGGCTGAACGCTCTAAACAGATCTGTGATCTTTTGATTCCTCTTATTGACCAGGATATTTACGCAGATGTACTCGCCAAAGTGGAGAATATCCCTGATCGGGTGACACGAACGCATATTGCCAAAACACTAGTAGAAAAGGGCATTGTGACCCGGCCGCAACAGGCCTTTGATAAATACATCAAGGAAGGCAAAAAGGCCTATGTCAAATTTGATGGCTTAAGTCTTGAAGACACGGTTCAGGTGATTCATGCAAGTGGCGGTTTTGCAGTACTGGCTCATCCGACCAAATATGATTTATCTGCGACCAATATCCGTTATCTGATCGAGATCTTTGCCAAGTTTGGTGGAGATGCGGTGGAACTGCCACCGGCGATTGAGCCAAGTTCTACCCGGCAAATGGTGGATCGAATGATCGCTGAACATGGTCTGAAAGTTTCGATTGGTAGTGATTTTCATGGCGACCATATGCCTTGGATTAAACTAGGCAATGTCCCGAGCCTGAAACCGGGGCAGATCGGGATTTGGGAGAGTTTTACCTAGGGATTTCTTTATTTTGATCTTCTTTATTTGTAAGGAGAGTTAGCTATCACTGATAGCAAAGGATGAGTGAGGCTAATCTTTTAAAGCAAATTATGATCTTTGGCCTGAATTGGTGGAGGTGTTGGTTTGCCCAAAGTTCCTAACAGTTCAATTTCAATGGTACGTACCATCGAGTCCAGTGGCAAGTCATTGCTCTGGGTACCAAAGGGCTCTTCAATTTCCGAACTTAAAGCATCTAATCCTAAAAAGGTATAAGCCAAAATGCCGACCAGAAAAGGCGTAAACAGACCGAGCGTTGAACCCAGACTAAAAGGCAAAATAAAACAGAAAAAATACACGGTGCGGTTGAGCAAGACCGAATAGGCAAAAGGCAAAGGCGTCGTCGCAATCCGGTCACAACCAGTTTGGACAATACTCAGTTCTGCTACATGATTATTCATCTGCATATAGATGATGTCGGAAATTTCACCTTCTTTAAGTGCCTGCATCAACTCCCACTGAATCAGACTTAAAGTATATTGCGCTGCATTTGCCTGCTGATAGAGCTGGGTCACAGCCTGTTGGCTCATGCCACTGGTTTCTACCAGCTCAGTCGGATTGGCTGTCTGATGGCGAAGGCGATCACGGAGTACATTGGCAAAGACAATCACATGCTGAATCACACGTTCCCGGCGACCTTGAGACAGCATCCGGCAATCACGGTCAAAGTGGCGTGAATTAGCAATCAAAATGCCCCAAAGTTTACGCGCTTCCCACCAGCGGTCATAACAGGCTGAGTTTTTAAATCCGAGAAAAATCGACAGTACTACCCCAATCAGGGTAAAGCCGACCAGAGGTAATTCTGGAAAATGAAAATAGCCAATATGTGACAAGCCACCGATGATGGCCGAAATCAGCATGACCACGCCCAAAGGTGGCAAAACTTTAGGCAAAATCGTCCCTCGCCAGGAAAACAGCAGTTTAAAAACACTCGGCTGGTCACGTACGATCATTTATTAGAATCATCACAATTTTTCCATGATCTTGTTGAGTTGTGCCTGCTTTGTCAAGTGCTATTCAATACTGTACTTCTGGTTTGATGAGTTGCTGTTCCGCAAAGGAAAAACTGCCTTCCAAGGCGATAATACAATGGTCAATCAGATGGATATCTACCAGTTGGCAGGCCTGCTGAATCTGCCGGGTCAATGTCAGGTCAGCCTTGGAAGGAGAGGGCCGGCCTAGCGGATGATTATGCGCAATGACAATTGAGGTCGCCTGCTGGCTAATGGCATAACGCAATAACTGATTAATGGAAATATCACATGCATTGATTGAACCATAAAACAGTTTTTTAAATGCAATTTTTCTTAAACTGGCATCCAGACACAGCACAGCGAATACTTCCTGTGTTTCACCGAGCAGTTCAAAGCGTAAATAGTCTCTCAAGCGCTTGGAATTGGTAAGTTCCAGTGCATCCTGCTTGAGGTGTTCGGCAATATAACGTCGTCCAAGTTCCTTGACAGCCATCAGCTGCGTGTATTTGCTGATGCCCATGCCATGAAACTGACTGACTTCCTGTAAAGGGGCATCGAGTAGAGCAGTCAAATGACCAAAATGCTGAATCAGCAAACGCGCCAGATCAACTGCCGAATGTTGCTGTGAACCTGAACGTAGAAATATGGCCAGTAGCTCGGCATCGGATAGACTCTCAGCCCCATATTGAATCAAACGTTCCCGCGGCCGCTCTTGCTCCGGCCAGTTTTTAATAGAAAATTGCATGATGATTATACTTTTTTATTATGAATTATCAGTTTTCCCGCAAGCCGATCTCTTGGGAATGCGATTATTTAATGCTATTGTGAGCCTCACTGCAACAGCAAGGTAATCTGTTTGTGAGCTTTGATCTAAGTGTAATTCCTCATAAAAATATCATTCTGGCCGTCACTGGCGGTATTGCCGCCTATAAAAGTGCGATTTTGGTCCGCCGTTTGAAAGATGCCGGCTTTGATGTGCGAGTGGTAATGACCCACGGTGCACAGGCTTTTATTACACCTTTGACCTTTCAGGCCTTATCGGGCAATCCCGTGCATACCGAATTACTGGATCCTGAAGCAGAAGCCGGAATGGGGCATATCGAGCTGGCGCGTTGGGCTGACCTGTTGCTGGTAGCGCCAGCCAGTTGTGATACCCTGGCAAAATTTGCCGCAGGCCTGGCGGATGATCTGCTCAGTACTTTATATCTGGCGACGAAAGCACCCGTCTGGGTGACACCTGCCATGAACCAGCAAATGTGGGCGGCGAAAGCAACACAGCGCAATCTTGCGACACTGATCGAAGATGGTGTGCATGTGATCATGCCGGATGCTGGTTCACAGGCCTGTGGGGATGTAGGTTTGGGCCGGATGCCTGAGCCGGAAGATTTAGCGCATCAGGTGACTGAATATTTTCATAAAGCCCAACGTGCGATTGCGGAAAAATTTGGCTTGCTTGCGGGTAAACAAGTCACGATTACTGCGGGTCCAACTCGAGAAGCAATTGATCCAGTGCGTTATATTTCCAATCACAGTACCGGGAAAATGGGCTTTGCACTGGCTGCAGCCTGTTATGCGGCAGGAGCCAATGTGACCCTGATTGCAGGACCGGTCAGTCTGGATACGCCGAATGGCGTAAAACGTAAAAATGTCTCTTCTGCCGTGCAAATGCTAAATGAAAGTATGCATATGCTGGAGCAGGGCTGTGACATTTTTATTGCGACCGCTGCGGTAGCCGATTATCGTGTGGCACAGGTAGCCGAACATAAAATTAAGAAAGCTGGGGATGAGCTGAATGTGGCGCTGGTCAAAAATCCGGATATTGTTGCCACTATAGCCCAACAGGAAAAACGTCCGTTTATGGTCGGTTTTGCTGCAGAAACCCGCAATATTGAAGAATATGCTGCCGGAAAGCTGGTGGCTAAAAAGCTGGATATGATTGCCTGCAATGACGTTTCACGTGCCGATATCGGTTTTGCTTCAGATGAAAATGCCATGACGGTATTTTTTGCCGAGCATTACCAGCTGGAAAAACGTGATCTGGAAAAAGCCTCCAAGCAGGAAATTGCTCAGCAGCTGGTTGAAGCGATTCATGATGCTCTGCATCACGATCCCTTGGCAGAAGACGATTTCTAGACTGAATCAATATGAGAAAATTAAAAAAGCCCTGAGATGATCAGGGCTTTTTTAGATTATGCCTACTATTTAGTTAAATATCACCAAATTGGCTTCAAAATAGGCTGACTTTATAGACCAAGGATTTATATATTGTTTTATGGGAAAAAGTATAAAATAGATCACAGAATAAACCAAAGATAAAAAATGTGACACAGATAGAATGTGGTTGGAAACAACAAGGAGGGGGCGATATGAAAAAAATCATGATGTTATGGATGATCGCCTGCCTGGCCGGATGCAGTTACTTTGTATCAATTGATGAGCTGGCCAGAAATATTCAGGAACAGATACAGCGGGAATTTAATGCTAATCCTGACTATCAGCATTATCGTCTCACTGTGCTGAATGTAAAAATTGTCCATCGCCAAGGCAATGAGTTTGAGGCAGTTTCACAACTGAACTATCAGGGGCATGAATATCCCGTTAATGTCAAAATTATCAAGGTTAATGGCGGCTATAGCTGGTCCATTGAAGATGATGCTTTTGCCTTCATTGATGAAATCGAAATTGAAAAATATCGCCAGCAGTTAGATCGTGAACTGGAGCAACTGTCTGCATCTCTAGACGATCTGGAATCTGTAGAAGAACCGGTAAGAGTTGAACTAAGCTCAAATATACGTCCAGCAATAGAGCCTGTGGTACAGGCAGCCTCTTATGATGAGGAGCCGATCCCCGTCGGTAATATTACGGCGTATACGCACTGATCAATGCGTCATCTTTATAAAAAAGCACCGATAACCGGTGCTTTTTGTTTTTTAAGATTCAATCTGCTGATGTTCACGTACGTAATCTTCAGTACGCTGCATCGCTTCCTGAATATTAAACAGGGCAGTTTCTACATCTTTCAAGGTTTTTGCATTCCCACCGCTTAGCGCTTGACGCCATTTGCGTGCGCCTGGCAAATTCTGGAACAGGCCCAGAATATGACGGGTAATAATGGATAAAGGTGCGCCTTCTGCCATACGCTGGGCAATATAAGGCAACATCTGCTGCATAATGTCAAAACGGTCTGGTGCATCCAGATTCCACAATTGTCCCAGTTCTGCCAGCAAATAAGGATTGTGATAAGCTTCACGGCCAATCATCACGCCATCAACATGTTTGAGGTGTTCCTGCGTCTCGGCATAGGTTTTAATTCCGCCGTTGATCTCGATAAGCAGATCAGGACGATCCTGTTTTAAACGGTAGACATCTTCATAGCGCAGTGGCGGCACATCACGATTTTCTTTGGGCGATAGACCCTTTAACAAGGCAATACGCGCATGCACGATAAAATTGTTGCAGCCGGTTTTGGCCACAGTATCGACAAAATGTAGCATCTCTTCATAAGATTGCATGTCATCAATCCCGATCCGGTGTTTTACCGTTACTGGAATATCCACTGCATGACGCATGGCATCAATACATTCTGCCACTAGATCAGGTTCTGCCATTAGACAGGCACCAATTTTATTATTCTGCACCCGATCGCTCGGGCAACCTACATTTAAATTAATTTCGTTATAACCCCAATCCCGGGCCATTTTGCTGCAGGTTGCCAAGTCTTGTGGATTTGAGCCACCTAGCTGTAAAACAATCGGATGTTCTTCCTGATTGAAATCCAGGTATCGTTTGGCATCACCATGAATGATGGCACCCGTTGTCACCATTTCAGTGTACATAATGATATTCGGGTTAAACAGACGGGCAAAGAAACGATAGTCCTTGGTCGTCCAGTCCATCATAGGTGCAACGGATATACGCGGAACCCTTGATATATCTACGTTTTGTTTTAAATCAGTCATTTAAGCACCTGTGATAAGTTGAATCATTTACAATTTTACCTAATCTTTTCTAATCTTTTTGCAACGCTTGCAACTATAATTGAACACATTTTCAGGTCACTTAAAAATAGTTGCAAAAATGGGCTATATCTCAGAGTTAAAATCAAAAACCAAAGGGACCCGATATAAAGCGGTCATTAACATCCGCAGAAAAAGTGACGGTATAGAATACTTTGATACAGAAACTTTTAGTTCGAAAGCGTCAGCAAAAGCATGGCTAAAAAGAGAAGAGGACAGATTAGAAAATAATCCTCACTTGTTGTCAACCAGCAAGGGTGCCATGGCTTCTGCAGCGATGCCATTAGCATATGCAATTATCAGGTATAAATCTGAAGTTTCGGATTATGGCCGTACAAAAGCATTTACCCTTGAGATGCTGAAAAAATTTGATATTTCCCAGAAACCACTTTGCGATCTGAAACGGACTGATTATGCGAGTCATGCTTTACGTCGCAGAGATGGTTATAAAAATGAAAGTTATAAATTAGATCCGGTAGAACCCAGCACGATCTTATTTGAATTTCAGTGCATCAAATCCGTCCTGGATCATGCCGAACTGCTTTGGGGTGTGGAAGTTGATTTTAATGAATATGAAAAGGCCATTAAAGGTTTAAGAAAATCCCGTGTCATTTCTGAATCTGAAGAACGTGATCGATTGCCGACTTCAAAAGAGCTGCAAGATCTGACCACTTTTGGCTATATCGACTTTCATCTGCGTAATCATTCCAGTGTGCCGATTCATCTGATTATGTGGCTGGATATTTATACCGGTAGACGGCTGGGTGAGTTATCGCGGTTAAAAATTGAAAACTTTGATCGTGAACATAAAAAGTGGTACCTGGAAGCAGTGAAGCATCCGAACAAGAAAACGAATAATAAGTGGTTTGTAGTGTCAGACCAGGCATTAGAAATTATTGATCTGCTACTGCAGCCAGAGATCCGTAATCGTATGCTTAAACGTGGCGGTGATGAATCAATGCTGATTCCATGTCATGAGAATAATATTGCAAAGCAGTGGCAGAAAATTAAGAAACAGGCAGGTATCGATGACCTGCGCTTCCATGACCTACGGCATGAGGCTGCTACACGTTTGGCAGAACAAGGACTGACTATCCCCCAGATTCAGCAATATACGCTACACGATGACTGGAACAGCCTTAAACGCTATGTGAATCTGGATATTATTCGAAAGGATTTGCTGACCTATCGGCAAGCAATGATAACATTTAAAACTACGGATATTTTTGCAATTATAGATAACATTAAAAAGGGGGAGTAATGTTTAAAATAGTGGAATGGCAAGAAATTGAAAATAATTTCTTTGATGGAATGTTAATTATAGGTAATGGCGCAAGTATAGCCATTGATTCACGGTTCTCTTATACATCTTTAGTTGATTATGCAAAAAGTAATAATCTTCTAAGCAGTGATATTGAGACACTTTTTAAGTCTTTTGATACTAATGATTTTGAATTAATATTACGTATAGTATGGCAAGCAGCTCAAGTCAATAAATCACTTCAAATTGAAGATAATAAAACTTATCAAGCATATTTAAATATAAGAAATGCCCTAATTGAAACAGTGAGAGCTATACATCCTTCATATGAGGAAGTTGAGCCGCATTTACCATACATTCATGACTTTATAAGAAATTTTAGAAGAATTTTTAGTTTAAATTATGATCTGATTGTTTATTGGGCAATAATGTATGGCAATGATCATGATCTTGAATATAAATTTAAAGATTGTTTTGTTAATGGAGAGTTTGAAGATAACTGGAAAAAGTTTCAAAGGCCATATCATGGTAAAAAAAGCCGCCTAGTATTTTACCCGCATGGAAGTTTAATTTTTGGAAAGACCTTGGTAGAGCGGGAAATTAAAGTTTCTACTGTTGGTGATAGCAACCTTCTTGATTCTATTTTAGATGCGTGGCGATCAGAAAAAGTTATTCCATTATTTGTAAGTGAGGGAACGGCTAAACAAAAAATAAACTCTATAAAAAGTAGTGGGTATTTACATACAGTTTACAGAGAAGCATTTCAATCTGGACTAAAAGAAAAATATATCATTTATGGTTGGGGATTGGGTGAGCAAGATTTACATATTCTTGATAATTTAAATCGATATTCTTTTCCACATGCTATGGAATTCGCTGTATCTGTATATGGAAACGATCAAGCTTATTGCAATAAAATTTTTGAAATACTCAGCCGCAAATTTCATAATAGTAAAATAACCTTTTTCAAAAGTAATAGTCCAGGATGTTGGAATAACCCAAGAGCACAAATATACAATCAAAATTTAGGTTGATTGTTCATATCCTTATCAAATAAAAAGCCTCTATTTAGAGGCTTTTTCATCCAGCAACCGTGCAAGTAGTACTGCACCAGTACGTATACGATTTGCCATTTTTGTGACATTGGCTTCGTCATAAGTGGCCATGTTATCCCTGAATTTTGGAAGTGGGGGACTCATACCTGCTTTCATATATTCAGCATTGATATGAGACACAATGTGACCTTCCAGGCTGCGTTTAAAATTTGGGTCTTTAAGCATTTCAATGTGAGTCATTGTCTGGCGCCTGTGCTTCGATCATAGCTTTATAAACATCAGCATATTTAAATGCAGACAACCGACCATCAATTGCTTTGGCAGCATGCGCCATTTTGTTTGTGCAGATTCGAGGCATCAAAACAAACCCTTCCGGCACCGCTTGGGCTTTGGCTTGCCATGCGCTCCATGCCATATTTATAGACTCAGTACATTCGCCTAGATCATTTTCATAACTTTGAGTTTGTTCATCAAAATATGTTTGCTCGTGACGTTCAACATCAAAGTTTTGCTCACAAAAATTTTGAAACGCTTCTCTTTCTTTCTGAATATCCATCACACCACCATCGCCTTTTCTTTAATTTTATTGAAGGTCTTTGAATCAAGTTCTTTCTTGGCGACACTAAAGAAACGAATTGCCAGCTCCTGATCAGCAGCTTTATTTTTTTTCATGATCTTGGCATCTACGTCCAGCAATGAGATGGTCTGATTGACGCGGGTGCTCATGGTTTTGACTTCACTCAAATGAACATTGAACAGGGCAATACTGTTACCATTCGTGCATTTGTCTTTTGATTCGATTAAGCCTTCACGTTTTGCTTTGAGCTGGTCACGTAGATCCGTTAAATCATCACGACTGAATTGTTGGCTCAGTTGCAACGGGCTTTGGCTTAAAAGTGCTTCTTGTGCGTGTTCGAGTTTCATTTAGACAGCCTCCAGCTGCAGTAATTTAAATTCCATATCAGCCACTTTTTGAGCCATTTCATTAAAATGCTGACCTTGTTCGATCATGATTTTCATCTGATTTCGTTTCATGGTTTGGATATAAATAAATTCTTTAGCCTGGTGAATTGCATCATCAAGCGCATTGTGAGGAATACCGGCAAAAGGAATCTTGAATCTTGGTGCAGACTTTAAAAGTGTTCTGAAGCAAAATTCTTTGTAGTACTTCCATGGACGTTCAATGCCAAAATAATCCAGGGCGTTATTGATCCAGCGGATATCAGCCAGTGCACCTTTGCTCCAGATTTCTGTACAGCCATGATTGGAATAAAATTCAACCAGTTTTCGCAAAACGACATCTATCCGTTCTTTACCAGCAAAGGCCATATTTTTGGCGATTGGATCTTGTTGATCCCACCAGTCCAAGGTGGATTGGCTGACTGTAAATCCAAGCTCCTTTGAGCTTTCAATATCGATATCAGCCTGAAAATATTGATAAATCCCATTTTCATCGAAAACCACAGCACCAATACTGAGCAGGACAGGACGTTCACCAATATCTAGGGTTTCACAATCCACCATTAATTTATTTTTCATGCTGCCTCCAGTTTTAATAATCTGCGTTTCGCATTTTGGGCGCTGCTGTATTTACGCTGGCACATAATGCACAGGTGATCATTGCCATCTTTTCGAATTGAAAAAACCTGCTCCCCATGGTGTTTGCAACGACCTTGAAACTTTTTAAGGCCCGCTTCAAAGGCTTCTTTACGTGCATTTCGATTGAACAAAACCCGGCTTTCATCTGAAGATGTATCTGGAATAAAGACCGGCTCAACCTTGGGCTTTCTGCCTCTGGATTTGGCTTCTTTTTCCCGATGTTCGGCATGAGCCTGTTCGACACTGGCTGTCATGACATCTCTAAGCGTAAATTTAAAAGGCTGTATACCTTTTGCCTGGCATTCTTCGACATAGAGTGAACGGCCAAAACTGATTTGTTCCGGTTCTTCTTTGCCCTGGGCTTTTAAGAATTTGGCCACTTCAGCTTCCAGTGCTAAAGATTGGGCTTTTTTTGGAAAAATATCGTGGTCCAGATTAGTGCGCATACTGACCTCCATTCATTGCTTTATGATCGTGTTGAGCCAATGCAGTCTGTCGGTCAATGTACACAGCAAGGTCTGCTAAATTGACCATCCATGCAGCTTTATTACCTTCACCCATGCGCAAAACAGGAAAAGGTAGTTCTTGAGTGACAGCCTTGCGTTTTGCGATAACCATGCTCATTTGAGGAAAGAAATCTTTTACTACTGCCTCAAGTGAAACAGTAGGTGACATATAGCGAAGTACCAGCAACGTATAGGTCGGTAGAACAGCAGGTGTATTTTTCATTTCATCACCTTTAATTCAGTTTTAATGCGTTCAGCAGTGGCATGATCCACAGTAATTGGAACCGCATGATGGTCACGCATATGGAAAGAAACGATGTGAGTACCTGATTTTTGACGGAAGACCACATTGTTTAAATTACTTAAATTGATCATGTGGACATCATGATGAAGGTCGGTAATTTCTAGCATTAGCGTTTCTCCAATTTCTCAAATAACGCATCTGATTGGGCTTTCAGGTTCTTTTGCAGCTTGTACGATTTATAAAAAAATCCTGCTACGACAATGACCATGACAATCAAAGGTAGTGCAACAAAAAGGAAAGCAGCTACATGGCCAAGATGGATTTCCATTAAGAAACCTCCCGAATTGAAAGTAATGCAGCATCCAAGAATTTGATTTCATCGGAGATGCGATCTGGATATTGCTCATTCATTTCTTTAAGCCAACATTCACAGCATTTTTCAGGATGATGTTCGCAGCCATCAATGTCCTGGCGTGGGGGATTGCTCATGCGGACTCCTCAATCATTTGGGAGCGGACGGCATGAGCAACTTTGTCTAGCCAGACAGCTTTTTCAGATAAGCAAATGAATTCGTAATCCAGGGCAGCATTGATAAATGCATTTGCCTGGGCAATTGCACTGTTAAATTCAAATGGACTATTCGCAGCAGCAATAGATTGAATGGCGCTTTGGATCTGAGTGATGGCCTTTGATTTGTAAAAATCGAAGTCTTGAATCTGTGGTTGTGCGAAGTCAGCAGCAAATAAGCGACTTGTCACGATTTGATCGAATTGTCGTTGGTTTAAACTTACATTTTGAGTTTTCATAAAAAAACCTAAGGTGACTTAGAATGTATTTAAGCTAAGCCATCTTAGATTTTAAGTCAAACTATTTTTCTAGGTTAACTTAGAAAAATTATATATTATTTTGAATTATAGGAATTTTTTTGAAGGTTCAAATTTACCTACATATTTTCCTTTATATATACAGTTTTCTTTTAAAGGAATAATGTTTGGTTGGAAATTTGGGTTTAATGCTTGTAAATACATTACATTAGGCTCTCTAACCAGTGCTTTGAACGTAGCTCCATCTTCACAAACTGCCACGATCATTTCGCCAGTTTGAACGAAATTTAAGTCAATATCTGGGTCTATACAAATAAAATCGCCATCTTTGAAATGTGGTGCATTACTTGTTCCTTGCACAATCATATAGAAACTATTTTTGCCAGCAGCTGGAGGTGCGGGCAGCCATTGTTCAATTTCGTGCGGCTCTATTGATCGGACATTAGTCCAATTTCCCGCCTGAACATAGTCCAGAACGGGCAGCATTCTAGTGATTGGTCTGAAGTCTTTAACAGACTCGCTCATTTCATGTCGACCATATTTTAAGAATTCAATAGTCGTATCAAGTATTTGTGCTAAAGATTCTAGATTTTCATACTTTGGTTCATTTACATCTTTCTCCCAAAAGCCAATTGTGACATCTGAGACACCAACCAAATTGCCTAGTTTTCCTTGGGTTAATTTTTTTTCTTTTCTTAATTTCTTAATCCGAAAGCCGAGGGTTTCCATCTTGTAAAGTCTCGCATTATTTATCTAAGCCATCTTAGCTATTGACTACCGAAGATAAGTTGTGTCTAATTAAATCTAAGACAACTTAGATTTATGAGGTTTATATGACTCGCCAAGAAGCCGTGACGTTATTGGGTCTGGAAAAATTGATTCAACTAGCGGAGTTACTTGAGTTATCAACATCTGCCATTGCTCAGTGGGGCGATGATGCAGATATCCCTGAATACCGCGAATATGAAGTCAGGGAATTGGCAGCTGGTCGAACCCCAAAACGCTTGCTTAAGTCAAAACAGAATTTAGATCAAGCAGCTGATAAAAAAAATGATTGTATTGAGGAAAACTAAACATGACTTTATCTCTCAATGAACGACGTGAAAAAACCGTCATGTCTTTAGAAATGGCACTAAAAGCAGCGGTATACCGTCCAAATGATGATTCTCTAATGGCGCAAATTGCGGAAAAAAATGCTTTTAATATTAATACTTTTAGAAGTTCATTAAACCCGACAACACATACGCATAAGGCCAATATCTATCATCTAGAAGCAGTTTTGGCAGAAACCAAAGATCCAAGAATCATGGACAGTATCTGTTCTATTCACGGTAAGGCTGCATGGTTTGAGTTGCCACATCTGCATGAAATAACAGAAACGAATTTTTTGAAAAAAATTGGCAAATTGGCTAAAGAGCAGGGCGAACTGTCCCAGTCAATTGCCGAAGCCATTGCGGACAAAAACATTTGCTCAGATGAATACGATGTCATTCATAAAGACGTAATGGATCTGATCCGTGTCGCGCTGACCTTGCTGGCCATGGTCGAAAGTCATAAAGATTAATTTATATTTGTTGGGGTCACTGTGAGTAAACCAAAATTTCAACTAGATGACGTGAAGGCGCATACACGGGGCAAATGGGACATGATTTTCCCTCAGTTTGCCATTGCCATGCCACCTAAAAAGCGTCATGCACCTTGTCCCGCCTGTGGTGGTTCAGACCGGTTCCGTTATGACGATAAAAAAGAAATGGGTGATTTCTATTGTAACGGATGTGGAGCTGGTGACGGCTTCGAGCTGATTTCACGCTGTACCCATCTTTCTTTTCCACAAGTCCTGGAAGAAGTGGCTGCTATCGTCGGACTGACAGCTGACACTAAAATCACCGATGCTGACCGTAAACGCTGGAAAAAAGAAGCCGATATGCGTGAGCGTATTCGCCTGGAAGAAGAAGCAAAGATCCAGAAAAATGCTGCACGTAAAGCACAAAGCCTGTGGCGTAGCACCCATCAAGGCAGTGAATGTGCTTATCTGGAGCGCAAGAAAGTGCCAAATTTGGGCTGTCTGATCAATCATGAAGGTGACTTGATTGTCCCCTTGTTTGATGAAAATGGCGAAATGTGGAACCTGCAATACATCAAATATGATGGTGAAAAAACCTTCCTCAAAGGTGGTCGCGTGAAGGGATGCTTTCACTTTATTGGCACTGTCGAGCTGCAAGATCCGGTCATCTGTATTGCAGAAGGTTATGCCACTGCTGCATCTATTCATTTGGCCACAGGCTATCCGGTTGCAGTGGCATTTAATGCCGGCAACCTGCTTCCAGTGGGAATGGCCATCCAGAAAAATAACCCTCATGCACGCTTGATCTATTGCGCGGACGATGACTCGGCCAAAGAAAATACCGGCCTAAATTGCGCTAATGAAGCTGTGGCTGTAACGGGCGGTATCGTTCTACTGCCTGAATTTAAACAAGGAGCAGCTGCATGAATGAATCACAGCACATGACACAGCCACATTCATATACTGACTTTAATGACCTTCACGTGAATTTCGGATTGGGGGAGGTGAAGGCACAAATCGAATCAGCCATTTCGGCTTTGGCTTTTTCCCCCGCACCCCCTAACAACTTTGACAACAATTTTCAGGGTCAAATGCTCGAAAATGATACAGTTCCTGAATCTTTTGAAAGTGGTTGGGAAAACTCCGGGGGTGAAGGGGGAGGTATTTCGCAAGAAAATATACCCGATGTATCTGAAGGACTAACACTGGAACAATGCCTGGCACGTTTTTGTCTAATCGAAGGTGATTCCAAGTATTGGGATATGCATCGTCAGCGGATGATTAAAAAGACGGCATTCACTGAAATGTTAGGGAAACCATTATTCAAACAATGGTCTGAAAGTTCTAAGCGAAAACTGATTGATCCAGATGCAGTTAAAAGTATTTTGAGTGCTGACGATAATAAGACAGCAGAAGATATTACTGACCGTTTCATCATGTTGGAAGGCACTCTGGAGTCGTGGGATACAGTCCGGCGTGAACGTGTCAAGAATGCCACTATTAAGGAAAACTTCAATAGAGCATTTGATATCTGGATTAAATCTGATAAACGCAAAATGATCTATCACAAAGATTTGGTATTCAATCCGACCATGCAGATCCGTGAAGGTCAGGTCAATATGTTTGATGGCCTGCCAATGGGGCCAATGCTCAATGATGTTGACCAGTTGATTGGCTTTAAGGAAGCGCATGATATGTGTAAGCCGTTTATGGAATTGCTTATGCATCTATGCGGTGAAAGAGAGGTCGTGATTTGGATCTTGAAGTGGTTAGCATATCCGCTTCAAAACCAAGGTGCAAAAATGGCAACATCTATTTTGGTTCATGGTGAAGTACAGGGTGCAGGTAAATCTTTATTCTTTGGCAAAGTCATGCGTGAAATATATGGCAAGTACTGTGTAACGCTCGGCCAGAATGGTCTTGAAAGTATTTATACCGACTGGGCTGAACAGAAGCTTTATTGCCTGTTTGAAGAAATTTTTAATAATAAATCCAAATTCGGCATGATGGGTCTGATCAAACACATGATCACTGGCGAGACGATCCGCATCGATAAAAAGTTTATGTCTGGTTATGAGCAGTCTAACCATATCAATTGTGTATTTTTATCGAATGATACCCAGCCGTTGCCACTGGAGGAGCGTGACCGTCGCTTCCTGGTTGTATGGCCAGAGAAGAAACTGAATGACGATCTTAAAAATCGTGTGATGCAATGCCTTGATAATGGCGGTGTGCAGGCGTTTTACACCTATCTCCTGCAATTGCCCTTGGGTGACTTCGGATCACACACAGAGCCACCTATGACCAAGGCTAAAGAAAAGATTATTAACTATGGCTTGCCTAACTGGAAATTGTTTTTGCAGCAATGGAAAGCCAGAGAGTTACAGTGGCCATACCAGTGCTGTTTATCACAGGATCTATTCAGCGCCTATATGGCCTGGTGTAGACATAACAATGAGAAACCGTTACCTGCAAACAAGTTTCTGGGCCTGCTATCGTCTCAGCCAGAAATATCTAAACGGCATGGTCGATTCTATGAGCGACAGAAATTTGGTGCAGTAACGACCAAGGAAGTTCAGAAGATGGTGGTCTATGTCGGTGAAAAACCTGAGGATATTAAATTAATCGATTGGCTAACTTCACAAGTTCATAGCTTTAGTGATAAGGTGCACGGAGATGTTCCTGATGCTCTCTAAAAACTATAAAAATGTTAAGGGCGTTAAGGGCATGTTAAGGGTACAAACGGCTACCCTTAACACGGTCAAAGCCTCTCATACCAAAGCTTACAGCACTCATGTTAAGGATGTTAAGGGTACAGCGCGCGCGCGCGTACGTGAGAGAAAATCAACAATCCTTAAAAACATTAAACTAGATACTAATAAATTCTCTCACGCGAGACATAAATATACCCTTAACATCCTTAACGCCTTAACAAACCCTACAGCCACAAGGCTTTCAAGTGTTAAGGGTACAAAATGCACCCTTAACACCCTTAACATTTCTAAAAAATAAGAGGTAATCATGGAAAAGTACCTGCGTTTATTAAACCCTAAGACAACTAACTTCGACTCCACAGGTGGTGGCAACCATGGGGCTTTGACTGCACAGGATGTATGTGTAGCGCTGAGCTATGCCAAGCTATCTCCTTTGCAAGATAACCTGGTGCGTCTCAAGTCCTTGAACGCGAATACACTGGAAAATGTAGACTCATTCAGCAAATTGCTTACACCGCGATATAAAAGCGTCCTTGAACATCATCAAATTGCAATCGAGTACCATGTGCCTGTGATCCGTACTGCATTGGTCGAGTTCTGCATGGTTCCAGCAAGCTATAAACCTTCTGTCCGTAATCGTGCTTTGTTTGCTGGCGTTCATCATCTGGTTGTCCATCGCTACTTAAATAATTCGATCACGCAGATATTTGAAGATATTGAGCGAGAATTTTCTATCGCGTGTGAACGAGTTATTTTTCATATCCATGAATCTAAGTAAACATAGATGTTGACACTGAAACAAAGTTAAGATAGATTTCCCCATAATGAATAACTGTATCTAGCAAGTAATTGAATTTAGCGCTGTAACTTCCCTAAGAGCCGAAAGGCTCTTTTTTTATGGCTGTATGTCTGGCGTGGGGCTGGGCATACAGTTTTTTTTAAAAGGAATTGGTTCAATGGGGCAATTAGTTCGAATCCAGGTAAAGCTGACTACACGTCGAGTACTGTTACTTACTGCGCTAGATGCAGTCGATAAAATCATTCATCTGAAGATCACAGATAAATTACGCAATAAGATTCTTAATCGTTCAATCAAATTGGTTCCAGTGGATCATGAAGAAAGCACCTCAGAAAGCTAAACGACCTTGTTCGTATCAAGCATGCAGCGGTTACGCAACCAATCAAGGCTATTGCGATAAACATCAAGGCAAGATCAAACAGCGTGATCGTGATCGCGGTACAGCTCACCAGCGTGGCTATGATGCGCGTTGGGAGAAGGAACGCACAGTGTTCCTGGAATCGAATCCGTTGTGTGTCGATCACAAGAAGCGTGGATACATTGAAGTGGCAACCGTGGTCGATCATATTATTCCGCATAAGGGTGACAAAAAACTCTTCTGGGATAAGTTGAACTGGCAGCCACTGTGCAAGCCATGCCATGACCGCAAGACTGCTACAGAAGATCGTGGTGCATGGGTGCCACAGTACACACCAAGCAAAGCAAACCTGAACAGCATCAACCCATTCTTTGCGGGTGATCAAGTCCAGGCAACGACTGGTGTGGCCTTTGAGACCATGCAATGCAGTGAATACGATATCTTCACGGTGATTGAATCAGACAGCAAATCCATTGTTGTGAAAGACTTTGATGAATGGACGCATCGCTTGCACCATTCGCATTTCAAGAAAGCAGAAGCTTAACCCTTTCGTACTCTCCACAAGTGAACGGAACCAAGCAGCTCACCTTCGGGTGGGCTGCTTTGCTTTACAACAATAAAAATAAGGAATTGAAATGAAGCATGAAGAATTTAGGAAAGTTGTAGAAAGTTTACCGAGTTACCAGCGTCTCTCATTCATTCACGGTGAACGGTTGTTCATCCGTGATGCAGACGGCTATCGGATTGTAAGTATTCAAGCATTGTATGAGCTGGCATCAAGACCAACTGGAATCATCGTTACATCTGAAAAGCTATCGAAACAACAGCGTGAGGAGTTACTTGCTGAACTTGTTGAAATAGATATCACGGCATTGGGTGATGGTGAACCCAAGTCAATCATCGTTCCACAGGGTGAAGCATGCATCCGTCCAGTTCCACCAAGACTGCAATCACTTGTTAAGTATCCAGAGAGCGATGACTGTGATGATGCACTAACAGATGGTCAGGTCTGGGTCGCGATTGGAATAATAATTTTATTAATTTTAATAATTTCATTTTCTGCATTTCCTAGTCCTTGAAGGGGATAGGGGGTCTAAAGTCCAAAATGACTTCATATAAAAGACCGCCCCCCCGACAAATTTATACATGGTCAAAATTCCATAGGGGGGTATACCTCCAGATTTTATGAAGTTTCACTTTTGGAGGTTCCTATGACAGCAGGACGACCGGCCAAATCATTGCAAGAAAAGATTTTAAGCGGTGCACGAATCCGTGATGACCGTGATGCAAATGCTCAAGTGGCAAATGCAGCAGTCGATTTGGGAATGCCACCTTGCCCACGATGGATAAAGGGGGCGGCAAAAAAACACTGGGACGTATTAGGCCCAAAACTGGTTCAGGCCGGTTTGCTGAGTGTGGTGGATGGCGATGTCTTTGGCCTTCACTGCGACAACATTGCAGCCTATGAACAGGTTTGTGAAAAGCTCGAAAAAATAGACGACTGGATTTCTAAAACCCCGAACGGTTTTGAAGTTCAGGCCGCCTGGCTTCAGGTGCGCAACAAACTGCAAGAATTGATTATTAAAACTGCCCGGGAATTTGGCTTAACGCCAGCTGCCCGTTCAAGTGTCAAAGTGGATAAAGCCAAGCAGCTCAGTTTGTTGGGTGCTGACCAAGCCACCAATGTAGACAACGACCCCTATGCGGGATATGTGCCGCGTTCATAAGTGAGTTTCTATGCGTGATTATTTTAAAATCGCGCTCCAGTACTGCCATGACGTGCGATCCGGAGTGCGTACTGCAGGGCAGTTGGAAAAACTTGCAGCCAAACGCTTCTTAAACGACTTGACCCGATCAGGCTATCCAGTGGTATCGGATGATCCAGAACTCGAAGAACTATTAAAAACTCTGAAAGTTGGGACCAAACCGGCCGATATTCATTTCGATTATACCTTCGATATTGAAAGTGCCAGACATGCCTGTTTCTTCATTGAAACCTGTCCGCATACCACGGGAACTCTGGCAAAAATTCAGCCCAATGGTAAACGGCATATGTTGGTCATGGAGCCATGGCAGGTATTCATCACGGTCAATATCTTTGGCTGGTTGAACCCGGAAGGGCTGCGACGATTCATTTACTTCTATATTGAGGTGGCCAAAAAGAATGGAAAATCTACATGGATTGCAGCCGTTGCCTTGTATATGGCGTTTATTGATGGTGAGCCGGGTGCTGAAGTCTATTCAGCAGCTACTTCGCGGGAACAGGCCAATATTATTTTCGGTACGGCCAAGACGATGGTGGATTACTCACCGTTTATGCGTCAGCGTTTTGGTATCGAAACAGCGCAATATTCGATTTTTCAGTCGTCTAGCAATTCGGTCTTTAAGGCGTTATCTCAAGATCGGGGTGGGACTAAGGATGGCTTGAACGTCCATATGGGCGTAATTGATGAATTACATGCGCATAAAGATTCAAGCATGTATGACATTGTTGCCGATGGTATTGCAGCGCGGGATCAGCCCCTGGTCGGTGCAATCAGTACCGCCGGTGATGACAACCTGGGCGTGTGTTACCGCGAACGTTCTACGGTAGAAAACGTATTACGTGGCAAAGCCAAGCATGAGCAGTACTTCGGGATGATTTTCTGCCTTGACCGTGGTGATGACTGGAAGGACCCAAAAAACTGGCCAAAAGCCAATCCAAACTACGGGATTTCGGTCACGACCAATTATCTGGAAGCGAAATTCAAGAAAGTCTTGATTTCCCCATCCTCTGAAGCCTTTTTCCGGCAAAAACATTTGAATGAATGGGTCGGGGCATTGAATGGATGGATTTCGCCTTCGGTCTGGGAGCGTTGCTACAAAGATGTCAAATTAAAAGAGCTGGATGGCCAGATCCGCTTCGGTGGTTATGACCTGGCAAGCCGTCTGGATTTGGCAGATTGGGGTGAATTGATTCCACGTATGGAAGCCGATGGCAAGATTCACTGGTATGCCTTTGTACATTCTTATATCAATGAGCGTGTTCTGGAAACCAAAGAAGCCATTAACGGTGAAAAACGCCCAGATGAATATCCAGTATGGCGTGATAACGGTTGGCTGATTGCCACACCAGGTGAATCTACCGATTACAAACGCATTCAACGGGATATTGAAGATGCCCATGTCAAGAATCCGTTCTATGAATTTGGGCACGATCCATATCATGCAGAGCAGTTGACCGCAAATCTGCTAGATGAAGGTATCAATGTCGTTGAAGTACCGCAAAAAACCGAACATTTAAGTCCGGCCATGCGCTGGATTGAAGTATTGATGGCCGAAGGTCGTTTTCATCATTGTGGCGATCCGGTGTTTACTTGGTGTGCAACTAACGTTGTGGTGAAAGAAGACGCTAAGGAAAATATTTTCCCGCGAAAGATTTCATCTGCGAAAAAGATTGATGCCATGGTGGCAATCATCATTGCTGCCTCACGTGCGCGTTTTCATGATGATGAATCGGTATTTGATTTAGTGCCGGGTCAGGGTGGAGATGAATGGGATGCAGATGAATATATTTCAAATATGGTGGTAGTAAGACGATGAGTGCAAAAATTGCTAAACAACGTGTAATGGCATGCATCGATCATGATGCAGCCAGAGCGCAAGCTGTGGATAAAGCCAAAAAGATCCACAGCCGGAGTACAGGTCCTGCGGGACCTAGAAAGGGGAAATTAAGCGATTCTCCAAAAAGTATCAGCCGAATTGCAAATACTGCCACATTTGACCGGGCTATGACACTGAGTGCAGTTTTTGCCTGTCATAAAATCCTGGCTGAAACCGTGGCAAGCTTGCCACTTGAAATGTTTATCTTTGATTCCAAGCGCAACCGTTCACAGATTTTTGATCATCAGCTTGCCAAGTTGTTCCGGAATAAGCCGAATGATGACCAGACCAATGTTGAGTTCAAAGAAACCCTGATGCTCAACCTGATGGGTGGAAATGCCTATGTTCGCAAGTATTACTATCATAAAGAGCTGAACCAGCTTGTGGTGATAAACAATGCTTCAGTAGATCCAAGGCTGAATGACCAGGGCAAAAAGGAATATCACATCACGCACTTTGACGGTAAAAAAGAGATTTTGACCGACAAAGAAATCTGGCATCTCAAGTTATTTGGGACTGGGTTAGTTGGGATGTCACCTTTGGCCTATGGGGCACGTTCGATTGGTATCGGTTTAGCTGCTGACGACAAGGTTGGCCGTGTGATGGAGAATGGAGCAAAACCGTCTGGTGCTCTGAGTACGGATAAAACGCTTAAACAGGCTCAGCGAGATGCACTGCGTCAAGAAATGACCGCGATGGTTGAGGGTGAAGACTGGTTCTTACCAGTGCTCGAAGGTGGTTTGAAATTTGAACAAATCAGCCTTACACCTGAAGATATCGAATTGCTGTCTACCCGTCAGTTTACCGTTGAAGAAGTTTGCCGTTTTTATGGTGTACCGAGTGTTTTGATTAATGACACCAACGGATCGACCACCTGGGGCAGCGGGATATTTGAACTTGTAGAAGCCTTCTATAAGTTTGGATTGCGTCCTTATTTTGAACGGATTGAAGAATCAGCGCGTTTGAACTTGTTGGATCGTGCTGATTGGGATGACTACGAATTCGAGTTCAAGATTAAAGATCTGCTTCGTGCTTCATTTACAGCACGGGTCGCAAATAATAAAACCTTGATCGAAAGTGGCCAGAAAACTATTAATGAGATCCGTCGTGATGAAGGTGATTTACCACTTGATTGGGGTGATCAGCCTTTAGTCGCAGCCAATTTAATCACCCTTGATCGTGTCGTGAAAGGGCAAACAGGGGGTAAAACCAATGAATCATGAAGTATTGCGGCATGAGTTGAAGACGCTTCAGGCTCGTAATCATCGAAATTTACCAAATGTAGAGATGCGTTTCGTACCTTTACAAGAGTTGGAAATTCGAGTGGAAGAGGGGCAAGACCCAAATGCACCATTTCGTTTTGAAGGTTATGCGGTCAAATGGGATAGCGTCAACAGTCATGGTGAAAAATTCCAAAAAGGTGCCTTTGCTGACTATATCAATGCGGTCAAAGTAGGTGCCCAGCGTTGTCATATGTATTACAACCACGGTTGGAACTTTGTGTATATCAATCCAATCTTTGCAATGCGCATTGGTAAATGGCTTGAACTTACTGAAGATGATACTGGCCTGAAAGTAGTTGGTGAAACTACACCAGGTATGAGTCTTGCCAAAGATGTAGCTGCAATGATTGCGCATAAAACAGTTGATGGATTATCTATTGCGTTTCGTCAGCCTGATCAGATGGATGTTGAACATTTTGAAGATCATGTATTGATCAAACGTGTGAGCTTATATGAAATCAGTCCATGCGATGAACCAAGTGACCGCAATGCCCGTTTAAGCGATACGGATCTACGCAACATTGAAACAGAAGAAGACCTCAAAAAGTATCTGAAACGTTTCAATTTGGATGATGCTCTAGCTGATCAATTGATACAGCGTGTGCAGACTATAGGTAAACCGCCTGAACCGGAAAAAAATCCGCTGGCCGCACTTAGCTGGCTTTAATTCACCACATTTTTTTAAAACTTAATTAATCACATGACCGCCCACTGAGGCGGTTTTTTCTTGCAAGGAAAAAAATATGAATTCACGTTTAAACCCTTCCGTTGTAGCACTGGGTATGTCAGCAGCAGCTGCAGTATCAACACCGATTTTTGCGCGTAATACTCAGGGCGATTCAATGGATGAATTGGGTAAACAGCTTAAAGAAAAATTGGCCAAGCTGGATACCATGCTCGAAGAGCGTCAACAGCGTATGGTCAATTTGACTGCTGAAGAAAAAGCAGATCTTGAAGCACGTTCTAAAGAAATTAAGGACCTGTCAGCTAAAGTTGAACAGTTGCAAACAGATCTGGTTAATCAGGCCAAAACCCGTAGTAAACAAGAATCGGACACCATTGCGGGAATTTTGATTCGTAATACTGAATCAATCGAAATTGCAAAAACCATGCTTGAAAAACGTCAAAAGAATACCTCTGTGTCTTTTGATGGTGTGAAAGCCCGTAATATCGTGACTTTAGGTAGCCTGGGTGAAAACTACCAGTATGCAAAAAATGACCTAAATCGTGTGCCGTTTCAGCCATTAAGTCTGGTTGATCTGATTAGCTGGGCACCATTAACCAATGACATCGTAACGTTATTGCGTGAAACAGCATACGATTTGATGGCTGATATTGTACCGGAAGGTGAAGAAAAGCCGGAATCAAGTCTCGAATTTGGCCCATTGGTACTGAACGTAGGTGTGATTGCACACTGGATTAAGGTATCAAATCAGGTCTTGGCAGATATGCCAATGCTGGCCAGCTATATTGAAACCCGTTTAGCTTATGGTATTCGTTATAAACTTGAATACTTTGTAGTGAACGGGCATATTCCAGCCCCAGGTCAGCCAAAAAACTTCAGTGGTTTAATGGAAGCTGGCAACCATGACACTGTGGCTGTAGATGCCGGTGATACAGCACTTGATGTATTAAACAAAGCAAAATACAAAGCTGCGTTGTCATTCTTGCAGCCTGAATGCTATGTATTAAACCCGCAGGATTGGGGTGATATTGAGCGCTTAAAAGGTTCTGATGGTCACTACATCATTGGTGTCCCGACAGGAACTGGTGTTCAAGCGTACTTATGGGGACTTCCTGTCCGTTTCAGTCCAGTGCAGGCTTTAGGCAAATACTGGTGTGGTAACTTATCAATTGGTTTTGATGGTTACATTCGTGAAGATGTGGATACGCAAGTATCACTTGAAGATGGTGATAACTTCCGTAAAAACCTTGCTACTGTCCGTTCAGAAATGCGTGCAGCTGGTGGTGTGATCGTGCCAGATGCTAACGTTGCCGGTGATCTTCCAGAAGTCGTTGCTCCAGTTGTAGATCCAACCGATCCTTAATTGGTTAATGTGAAAAAAGCCCTCATTTGAGGGCTTTTTTTATACCTCTTTTTCCGTCAAAAAAAGGCTATTTTCATGAGCGAAGAACTGGTCACACTTGAAAGCGCAAAGTTTCAATTGCGTGTGCTGCACAATCGTGAAGATGCACATATTCGATTGCTCATTAAAGCAGCTTTAAAACACATCGAAAACTTCCTGGATAAACCTCTGGTGGATGTTTGTGTGGACGGTGTGTTGCCTGAGGATCTGCAATATGCCGCCCTGCTGATTATTGGTGATTTATATAACAACCGGGAATCTCAAGTGGTTGGCACCATCATGACCACCAATAAAACCCTGGAAAACTTGATGATGTCTTACCGCAAAATGGGAATTTAATATGTCAAAACGTTTAATAAAAAAAGCATCAATGCATTCAATTATTGCTCAAGAAAATGCATTAAAAAAGGTTTTGGTTTTTCAAGAGAAAATGAGAGAAGGCGAAGTTGTAGTTTCAACAGGCTGTATCAATGAGCTTCTTGCCGATATTGAACATGATCTTAAAGAATCACTCGATTGGACAGCTGGTATTCATGAGCTGGGAGATTAGCATGCCAAGAACATTCTTAGAAAAATTTGCATGTTCAACGGCTGCTGTATTGGCAGATGTTGTAAATAAGCATGCAGAGCGCAAAGGTTTAGAAATTTTAAGCATCAGCATAAATGTAGACAAAGAAGCCCGATACAAATACGAAACTATTGTTTTATTTGAAAAACCTTTAGATGTTAAATTTTCATTTGAACCAGATCCAAATGATAAAGGTTCAAACCCAGAGTTGATGACAGGGTAGGTGAACCATGCAAACAGGCAAATTAACCGATTATGTCGAAGTGCAAAAAAAGGCCATTGTTCAGGCAAAGGATGGATCTGGTGATCGGGTGGAAGGTTATGTTACCGAATTTCCAGTCTGGGCTGATATTCAGGGTGTGAGTGTCAGTGAGTTTATCGGTGCTCGAGCCAATCAGGTCAAAGTCAGTCATCGTATTGTGATGCGTTTTAGCGATGTTCCAAAAAATATTCAGTGGCAAGATTATCGACTGCTTTGTGATGAACAGGTTTATAAAATTATTGGGGCATTGCCCGATAATAAATCTGGCAAGGAATGGATAACCTTGGCCTGCGAGAGTGGGAGCGCGGTATGGTTAGAACCAATTTAACAGGGCTTGATGAAGTCCTTAAACAAATGGAAAAAATGAGATTAAACACTCAAAAAAAACATGCACGTAAAGCAGCTCGTAAAGCAGCTAAAACACTTCAAGATGCTGCTAGGGAGAATGCTAAAAAAATTGATGATCCTGATACCAGTGCTGCCATTCATAAAAATATTGTCATTCGATCCGGTAAAACCAAAGATAAAGGCTCAATTAAAGTACGAGTCGGGGTCAAAGGTGGGGGTGAGTTTTGGAAAACTAATAAGAAGATGCAGCGTAAAGGCAAGGGGCGAGTAGCAAGCCCTTACTATACTCCCTTGACCAATGATACCCGGCACTTTTGGCTGGTCGAATTTGGAACTGCAAAAACTGCTGCTCAACCTTATTTGCGTCCAGCATTCGCTGCAAAAAAAGGTGAGGCTGAACAGATTTTCACTGAAGACTTAAAGAAAAGCATTTTAGAGGATATTCGAACATGATTATTATTCCTCTAGAGGAACTTTGTTCTGCTGAACCCTTATTACGAGGTCTACTGACAGACAGTGTCGGCCTAAAAGTCGCTGAGTTTGATGCAGATCTCAATCAAAGCCCACCTTATGTTTGCTGGCAAATTATTCATGCTGAGGGCCAGCACTACTTGTCCGATCCATCCGATATGGATGAAGCCCTGGTGCAGATAGATGTTTACAGCAAAAGTAAGGCAGAAAATCGACAGATTGCCAAATTGTTGAGAAATGCCATTTCAGAACATTGTTATGTCGAAGGTTTCACAGGAAATGAACGTGATTCGTCAAACTTGTGGCGTATTCGCTTAGACACCCGATGGTTTGAAGAACCTTAAATTATTAATCACATGACCGCCCTTGAGGCGGTTTTTTTTGGAGTATCAAAAATGTCGCGTCGTACTCAAGGCAGTATGTTGTGGATGGTCGTTCAGGCAGTAGCTGATCCGACCAAATTTGAACTGGTAAAAATTGGTTGTCCGACCGATATTAAGCCGGGCACCGATTCAAAAGAAAAAATTGAAGATACGTGTTTGGAAGAGGAACACAATAAAACGTATCTCGAAGGAGGTGGTTTATCCGATACCGGTACCGCTACATTCGGAATTAATGCAGATCCGACTAATGCAAGCCATGGCCGCTTATATGATATGCAGGATAGCGGTGAATCTGCAGTGTTCGTTCAGGGTTGGCCAGGCAAGAAACGTGGCACAGTCAAGCACATTGTTCCTGTTCTTGATGAAGCTACAGGTGACTTGACACTTTCAAATCAGCGCAGCTGGACCAAGTTCAAAGGTTATGTTGAATCATTCCCGCTGGATTTTGATGCCAATACCATTGTGAAAACCACAGTGACTATTCAGCGTCAGTCAAAAGTTGAATGGATTCGTGAAACAGCGGTACCGGTGCCACCAGTTGGCCCTTAATTCAATCTCTATATTGCCCCTAGAACTAGGGGCTTTCTTTTCTGTTAATTGGAAACTGCCATGATTTTAGACCCGAAAGCATTACAAGCAAAAATTAAACAAAATATTAATCAGCTCCCTGTTCTGGTTAATGTCAAATTTATTGAACAGGGTGTGGAAATTCCTGGTCAGGTTTATGTCAAAAAAATAAGTTATACCCATGCCGATGAACTAGAAAAAGCCTATACATGGAAGCCGCATGAAGAAGATGAAAGCCTTATGCAGCTTGAAAAAATTAATGTTTCCCGTTTAAAAGCTGCCCATATTTTTGCCACAATTTGTACTGATGAAAAAGGTACGCCATTTTTTGAAAATATTGAACAGGTGTTCCAGTGTGGGCCAGATATGTGTCGTGCCTTCTGGGATGCATCAAATAGCATTAACCTGTTCTGGGGAAAGTCAGTGACGAAGACTTCGAACGAAACGAAATCTTTGCAGAACTCGCAATCCACGGAATCTGTGGAAACAGCATCACCGAAATCAAAAGCAAAATCTCACAGTGGGAATACGCCTTCTGGCAAAACTACCGAAACAGACGCGGAAGCCTGAATTTTGGATTGAGGCTGGATGAATCCCTTGCTGAATTGAAGTTGATGGCCATGCAGAGCAATGGGGTCACTGATGTCGATATATGGGATTTCTTGCCTTATCACGATGCACCAGAGCTGACCTTTGAAGCTGCTTTTGCTCAATATGGTGGTGATGAAGATTAGGGCAATCCAAAAAAATAGAATAAAATCTAACCTCTTATAATTAAGGGGTTAGGGTCTTGAAAAAAATATTAAGTATAGGGTTATTACTTGCTTCTTTAACTGTAGCGGCACATGCAGATCCCAAAGGCGTGAGCATAAAAACAAGTGGATTTGATGGGACAAAAGAGGTATCTCTAAAACCCTATGGATCTTCCTCATGCTTGAATATGAAGCAAACATGTCTATCTGTTGGAGCTGTATGGAAAAGCTCATTAAATGATTTAGTTGGCTTAGATTTACATGTATTACGTGATTTTGTAATTATGTCTGATCTGTTAATTAATATTGATGGTGAGATCATTAGAGCAACTAGAGTGACAGAAGCATCTGATTTAAAGCTCACTGGATTATATAAACAATCCTTTCAGCGGTTTGTTATTAAAAAATCGGACTTTGATAAGTTGCTTACTGCTCAGAAAGTTTGGTTTAAGGTTGATAGAACTGATGGTAGCTACATTGAAACATATTTAATTGATAATGGAAAAGACACCTTAGCATTTAAAGCCTTACAGAGATTTTCTAAACAAATTCAATGAGATTCTTTGAAATTAACTCCCCACATAAGTGGGGTTTTTTTATGCCTGGAGAAAAGTGATGTCAGGAAGTTTAGGTGTTTTAACTCTCGATCTGGTTGCCAAAACTGTCAACTTTGAACAGCCACTAAAAAAAGCAGAACAGCAAGCCGGTACTTCCAGTAAAAACATTGTTTCTTCAATGGAGAAAGTTGAAAAACAGAGTGAAGAGACCAGCAGGGCGATTGGTGCCTTTGGTACAACCTTAAAGGCATCACTGGCAGCAATTTCGATTGGCAGTGTAGTGCGTATTGCTGATGAATATACCCAGACTGCAGCGCGTATTTCCCAGGCCACCAAAAGTGCTGAAGAGTACGATATGGTGCAAAAGCATTTGTACAATACAGCCAATGGGACTTTCCGTTCATTAAAAGAAGCCCAGGAAGTTTATCTTTCCACATCGGGCGGCTTACAAGAATTAGGCTATAACACCCAACAGGTTTTAGCTATTTCAGATTCTTTATCCTATTCATTTGTACATAATGCGACTTCTGTAGATAAAGCACAGTCGGCTATGGATGCCTATGGCAAGATTTTGGATAAAGGCAAGGTTGAAGCAGATGCCTGGTTCAGCTTGATGGTAGCTGCACCGAACATTTTAAATGATGTATCTAAGGCTACTGGTAAAAGTACGGCCGAGATTCGTAAACTGGGTGCTGATGGTAAGCTGGCAGCGACAGATCTGCACAAAGGCTTATTACTTGGTGCTGATGGCAATAAAGCTTTGGCGGATGCCATGGTCAACAGTGCAGCCGATGGTGCTCAAAAACTATCAAATGCTATTTCACGTGTTGTTGGGGAACTTAACCGTGGGACAGGTGCGACAGGTGTCTTTGCTGATAGTTTGGGAATTGTTGCAGATAATATTGATGTCGTAGCTGGTGGTGCAGCAGTAGTTGGGGTGGGTTATTTAACTACTGCAATCGTAACGAAAACTGTGGCTTTGAAAGAAGATATTGTCACATCAATGGCCTCACGCCAGGCTACTCTTGCAGATACAGCAGCACAGGTTCAAGCCGCTGGTGCTGAAGCATTGCGTCAAAAGCAATTGGTCGCTTTGGCAGCTACTGAAGTCAATATGGCACGTGCTGAATATAATGCAGCGACTACTGCGACTGCCCGTGCAGCAGCTGTACAGCGTCTGACTGCTGCAGAAATTGCACACGAAATTCAAATCAAGCGTTCAACTGTGGCCACTGATGTATATACCGCATCACAAACCAGATTAGCTACAGCTGGCCGTCTGTCGATGGGAATGTTGCTAGGGCCTGTGGGCTTGGGCATAGCCGTTGCTACGGTCGCAGCGGGTTATCTGATGATGCGTGATAATACAGAAAAGGCGACTGATTCACTGGCAAGTCAGGTTCCGGCTGTACGTGATTTGACTGATGCTTATCAAAAACTCAATGAACAGCAGCTGATTACTGAACGTACCAAAATCAAGAATGCCATGGCTGAAAATCGAGATGAAATTCAACAGACCATTCAATCTTTGGGCGAGTTGAAAGTCACTTGGGATTTGGGTTTTGATGTTTCAAAGTGGACAAAATACAACAGTATTTTAGAAGACTTGAAAAATGGAGCAATCACCGGCAATGAAGCTTTGGCTGAGTTTAATAAGCTTGGTTTAAGTAGCAATATCATTGAAGAAATTGCAGGTTTAACAACCAAGCTTGATCAAAGTAAAGCTGGGCTGGATAAAAATACTCAGGCTGCTGGCTTGGTCAATAGTCAGCTGGATATTACTACCAGAGCGGCCAATGGTACGGCTGGGGCTGTCCGTGGTAAAGCCAATGCGATGACCACCGATGCAGCCAATACGCGTGATGCAGCAGCAGCTAACCGTGAATACACTTCTTCACTGCAGAGTAAATTATTTGATGCAGCCTTTAAAAATGGTGTTATCAGTCGTGGCAAGACCGCAGAAGAAGCCAGTTTATTGTTGGAAGCTTATCGTGAAAACGAGAAGAAAGGCATTCAGGGCGTTACGATTGAGCAGAAAAAACTCATTACTGAAATCGCTAATCAGGGAAAAATTGCTGAACAGCGAAGTAAAGCAGAATCTGAAGCTTCAAAATTAGCACGTGCATCAGCAAAAGCCGATGCCAGTGAAGCCAAACGCCAGGCTGAAGAAGCGAAACGTCTTAATGAAGAAATTGCTCAACTCAAGTATGAAGTGAATTATCGCTATAGTACCCGTGAAGTTCAGTTGCAATACGATCTTGAAAAGGAAAAGTCCGAGATCAGAAAAGCATTTTCTGATAGTCCAGCACAGATGGCCAATTATCTTGCCTGGGCACAGAAAAAGCATGATGCGGAAAAGCAGCTTTACGAAATTGAACTTGGCTATGAACTCTATGCATTCAAAATGAATGAAGAGGAAAAACTCAATGTTCAGCGTGAAATTGAAAATAGACGTATTGGCTTGATGGCTGAATCATTTAAAGGAGAGCGTGAAACAAGACGTAAAGCTTTAAATGAAGAGCATGAGCGAAATATTGCCTGGGCTAAATTGGAAGTACAGCAGCGGATCAGTGATGCTGGGGAGTCATTAAGGACTGATATTCAGAACCTAGATATTCAATATGATTATGAACGTCGTCGTATTGAATTGAATTCTGAATATGCCAAGGATGAAAAACGACAATTGATTGCATTGTCGAAAGCTGCCCAGGATCTTGAAAAGCGTCAGATGAATCAGGATGCGATTGCAAACTGGGGTGGTACTTTCTCTGAAATGACCGGGACTCGTGATCAGTACAGTTTGGATCAAACCCGCTTTAGACGTACTGATGAGTCTCAAGATGTATTTGATACATCTATGGCTCTGGCTGAAACAGCTGCTGAACGTGAAGCAATCTGGCAAGCACACCATGATCGGATGCAGATGATTGAGACTGACTGGCAGTCGAAATCAATTGGGCTGCAAGCTGGTTATGGTGCTCAGTTTGCTGGATTAATGCAAGGCATGGTGTCAGAAACATCATCTGCTTATGCAGTGCTGGGCGGTATTCAAAAAGGTGCAGCTTTATTTTCGACAGCAATGAACAGCTATACAGCTATTTCTGCTGCATGGGCTTCAGCACCGTTTCCATATAACCTGCCGGCAGTCGGCATGGCGACCATGGAAACGGGATTACTCCAAGCTGCTGTATCTGCATTGTCACCCCGAGCATATGCCACCGGTGGTCTGATTACGGGACCAGGAACGGGTACCAGTGATGACATTCCAATCCGTGCGTCAAATGGCGAATTCATGATGCGATATGCGGCAACCCAGAAAATCGGGATTGCGGATCTAAACTATATGAACCGTTATGGCGAAATTCCACAGCGTCAAAGTACTGCATTGACGCCTAAAGTTGGGAATGGGTTGCCGAGTACAGCTGTGAATCAAAACCATAAGCCTCAGACTATCGACAACAACCTACGCGTGATTATGGTTAAGGATGAGGATGAAGCCAAAGACTGGCTGTACAGTCCAGATGGCGAGAAAGCATTCCTGTATCACATGAAGCGTAATCGCAGCAAAATATGAGCCACTTCGGTGGGTTTCTTTTATGAGGACAAAATGAAAATACAAACGTCATATGGCGAGGTGCACGTATTAACAAATTGCCCTCTACTGGATTCAACTGAAAGCCTGGAATGGATGACCGAAGTTCATGAATCATTTGATGGTAGTGAAGAGCGTTATCCATTACGTGAAGCACCACGCCAGATCCTGAACTTTAATTACACCCAGCTGCGTAAAGCCATGGGTGATCTGTTCCACATGCTCTATGCTAATTTGCGCGGGCAGTGGGGTATTCCGCTGCGTCAGGTGAAGCGAAGCATTCCAGATATCGTTGATGATGATTACATCATTCTCGATGCAGCAGACACCATAGCCGACCTTAGAGTCGGTTTTGCTTTTATTGATAGCAGTGAAGGTGGTCAGGTGGTCGAGATCATTGATCGTGGCCGCTACATCATCATCCAGGAAGAAATTCGGGACCCGGAAACGGATGAGGTAATTCAGGAACTCATTACTGAATACCAGGATGGCTTTCGACTGGCTGACAATGTGACTGTGACCAATGCGGTGATTATGCCGCTACGGATCTGCATCATTGATGGGGATGCCTCAATCAATGCGGGTGGTTTCTGGTCCAATGCTTCAATCGTTTTCCGGGTGTTGGCAGAGGATTTACCAGAGCATGAAGGGGATGTTCCAGATCAATACAAGGGAAATGATCTGTACTGGAAACCATTGATCTTAGATGGTAGTTCACTGGAAATGACACTGACGCAGCACCAGAACATCGTGGATGGCTCAGTTGGCGGCTTTCAGCAGTATACCCATCATGCAAAACCCAAGTATCTCAAGCCGTTTACTTCGGTTTTGAAAGACTGGTTAGAGTTCAATGCTTATCGCCGGTTCTTGTTTCGTCGGTCTGGCCGGTCCCGGGCTTTCTGGATGCCGCTATATGAAAAACATCTGAATATTTTAAACACCGGCAACATCACCACCAGTTTAAGCACCAATACCAAATACATCGTTGAAGCCGACCGCAAACATATTGCAGTCAAGCGCAAGGATGGCAGCTGGTCAGCGCATGAAATTACCGGCCGGACTGGTGGCTCACTCACGGTTTTGCCGGCAATCAATACGCATCGAAATGATATTCAAACCATCTGTTATTTAGGGCTGCACCGCCTGGATGCAGATCGTATCGAGTTTCAATTTTTAGGTGCTGGTAAATCAAGAATTACTGTTCCAATTGTGGAGATTGATAACTAATGGCACGTGTAGAACTTTATCAATTTAAGCATGGGGATAAGCAGTGGTTTTTCACCAGTGCACGTAAAGCGATTACTCACAATGAAATCACCTATTACCCGGTGCGCGGTTTAAGCCGGGGAAATATTGAAGATGCAGATATTGATAAGTGTGAAGTCGAGCTGACTTTTCCGCATCCATATCCGCTTTTCAATGATGCTGATGACAATTTCACTCAGGTCTTTCTCAACAAGATTTATCTGGAATCGGTGTATTTCACCCTGATTGAACTGGATGGATCTGAATCACTGGTGCTGTTTAAAGGACGTGTGACTCAGCCAAAATTCGATGACCGCGACAATACGATGACGCTGGTTTGCTCGACCGCAGAAAGTTTTATGCGTCGCAAAATCTTGACCCGTAAATATCAGCGCACCTGCCCAAATACCATTTATGACAAGTACTGCGGCCTTGATTTTGATGAGTGGTCATTTGATGTGACTGTGACCGCGATCAATGGCCTTAGTGTGGCTTTTACGGTGAATCCAACTCAAGTCAAAGATGAGGAAGGCAATCTGGTATTTGAGCAGATCCCGGTACTCGATGATCTGGGTCAGCCTGTTTTGGATGGTGAAGGCAATCCGACTTTCGAAGATGGTGATCCAATCATGGAAATCAAATCCTATCCGTCTGGCTGGTTAAATCGCGGTGTGCTGAAAAAGGATGGAGTGTTTACCTTCATTATTAACGGTGGAAGCAATAGTGCTCGACTGTATCGCCAGCATATCGGCCTGAAGGTGGGTGATGTAGTGCGAGTGGCACCAGGCTGCGATCAGTCACTGAAAATGTGTCATGAAAAATTCAACAATCATAAACGCTTTGGTGGTCATCCAAATATGCCGACCGAAAACCCATTGGAAACTCAGTTGATTAAGTAGGATAAAAATGAATATTGATATTTTATTGGCTGGTTTTGATGCGAATCAGCTGCAGCACTTAGATGCAATTATTTGGCTCGCGGTTGGTATTGGGCTTGCTGCTCTATCTGTAGCGGTCGGTGTCTACACCTTCCTCGAAATGAAAAAGATGCAAAAAAAGAATCGACCAAAACCAAATCAGCTAGATGGCACGATTGCGGATGAAGGTATTTCATTTCACGACATTGCTGGCAGTCCACATGTGCATGCCAATATTACGGATATTTGGGATAAATCCACTCAAGCGATTAAATCCAAGTCGGGTAAGAAATGAAAATTTATATGTCTGATATTCGAAAAGCAAAAATGTGTTCTAGTGGAACCCGGTCGTTTTTTTTGCGTCAAGGTTGGGATTGGCAAGATTTCTTGAAGAATGGGCGTGATGCTCAGGATTTCATAAACACAAAAGATGCAATGGCTTTGCAGGTAGTGGAGGTGGCTAGAAATGGGCGGAAGTAGTTCACAAGTTGTTGGCTATCGTTATTACGCAAAGTTTGCAGCATTCATCGGCAATCGGATTGAGAAACTTTTAGCGATTAATTTTGATAATCGTGGCTGGCTTGTAAAAGATAAGGGTGATGCAAGCCCGCACTTGGAAATCAGCAAGCTATCACTCTACGGTGAAAATGAGGGTGGTGTATCTGGGAATATTGACATTCACTTCGGCACACCAGATCAAGAACCAAACGAAGTCTACCAGCAATATTTACCGCTAGTTTCAGGCTATCCATATCAGTCGTATTTGGTATTTCGTGGGCTTACTTCAACCAATCCACTTACTGGAAAGCAAACTACAGCACCCGGTTTCTACCTCGGAAACTCAGGCTACATGAAAGAGATGCTGCTATGGGTGCAGCGAATTCATGTGCGGAATGACGGGCGTGAGCAGTGGTATGATGAAAAAGCAGAAATAGGTTATTACTTCAAATTTACCGAAGCGAATAAATTTCTTTATACACAAAAATTTACTTCGCTCTTGGATGGCAAGGTTGTAACACCGGGTGGTGAGAAATCTACAGAAACAACCCCTTTCGAATACACAGGTAGTTATGCCGCTGCTGATAGGAGAGGTCTTGCTTGGAGCATAGGTGGTACGCTAGAAAGCGTGGAGTCGAATGATCCAGTTGATTCGCATTTGTTTTATCTGATTCCACAAATAGGGGTAGTCGCCCACATAGAATTTTCTATCAATACGAGTACCTTAGCAGAAGAAGTTGAATATGAGGTGATTGGGACTTTAGCTAAGCCACTTGTAATTTCACAGCAATATCCACAGACCTTGATTTCTGCATATTTTATCATTCCAAAGGGTCGAGGGTATGTAGCGGTAGGGATTAAAGCCCGTTCTAATGGCATAGTCTTTGAAAATGGATCACCTCGGATTGGCGCAAATATTTCAGCACGTATGTTTGAGTGTTATGTATTTGAGCAATATGTTGATTTCGGCGCAGGAGATATAAACCCAATCCACAAAATCCGTGAAATTCTTACAGGCGACACAGCAATGGGCAAGCCTGAGTCCGATGTGAATGATGAGAATTTTATTAAAGCAGCAGACAGAATTTACGATGAAGGATTGGGTATTTCATGGGCGATTGATGAGAAATCATGCATCGAAGCCATCGAGGAACTTTGCTATCACATAGAGGCTGGTATTCGTGTAAACCGACAGACCGGTTTGTATGAAATGGTTTTATTTCGCGATGACTGGTTTTCTGAAGATGAAATTCATGATATTGCAGAAAATAAAATCAAGGATTTGTCACTTGAAGTCATGAATAGTGATGACATTGTAAATCAACTCAATGTTACATATTACGACCGTGAACGTATTAAAAATTCTACTTTTTCGGTTTATGAAAACGGCTCTATTTTAACAATGGGTCATGCGAATGCCGAGTCTGCTGAGTTCCCATATTTCATGAATATGCGAAATGCCGAGGTTGTGGCGAACTGGAAGTTAAAACAGTTTTCTACTCCAGCGTGGTCGGGCAGTTTTAGCACTGGCTGGAAAGAAGCGCGTAAATGGAATCGGTACGATTTGATTCGCTTGCCGTGGTCTAAAAAATGGAATGGCACAATCCTTGCTCGAATCATGAAAATCAATTTAGGTAATGGCACTGACAACACTGTGACCATTGATTTTGAAGAAGTGATCCCGTATTCAGGCGAAATGAATACTTCGATTGTAGTTGATGCTCCGATTGATTCAACGCCACAGCCACCGCAATCAAGCGACAATGCAATATTTGAAGCCCCGTATTATCTAACTGTGCTTCGCGCAGGTCAAACAAATGCTGATCTGGAGTTGTCTAATAATCCTGATATTGGCTATGTGGCTGCAATCGCAGCAAAACCGCAAAGCAACTCACTGAACGCACTGCTCTATACCGATGGTGGGGTGGGTGAGTTTGAGCAGGTTTCTCGTCTTGATTATTGTGACATTTTGCAGCTTGATCAGCCGATTGCGGAAACAAGTTCATCATTTACAGTCACTGGATCATTAACCCAAGTAGCAAACTCAAATAATTTAATTTTATTAAATGATGAACTAATGGGGTTTGTGAGTTTTGATGATGAAACGAAAGTTTTAACTGTGAAGCGCGGTGTGCTTGATACTGTGCCGAAAAAGCATAGTAGCGGGTCTTTATTTGTATTTGATTTGCCTGATGTGGCTTTTGATTCTACGCAATATGCACAAAGTGAGGTTGTTGAAGCTCAGGTTTTAACAACGACACCAAGCGGTATTCAGAGCCTTTCGGGAACAGGTGTCCCGGTTGAAATTAAATCTCGCGCCATTCGCCCTTATCCACCAGCGAATGTGAAAATTAACAACGTGTTATGGCCGGAAACCTTGCTTGTATCATCTGATTTGGTTGTGTCTTGGGTACATCGGAATCGGATACAGCAAACAGGTGGTGTATCTCTAGGTTTCTATGATGCTGGTATTGCTGCTGAGTTGGGTGTGACATATTCGCTTGAACTTTCAACACTGCAAGATGGAGTATTGTTATCAGCTGATAATATCAACGCTGATAATTATGTGATTCCAGAGGCTACAATTTTACCGAACAAAGCACACAAATTAAAATTATGGTCAGTTCGTGATGATTATGATTCATACCAAATTTATGAGCATAGTTTTTTTGCTGAGTCTGCGAGTTTGATTTTAACTGCGACGACCAATGGCGAAAAAGTTGAAGGAAACACAGTGCCAACAGCTAATATTAGTGTGAATGTTGATACATCACTGAAAGCAAACATGCAGTTTGATGGCTCAAAAATCACGGGGAAAGCCTCAGCAAATTCAGTTATTACTATCGAGGTTGAGGAATAAAATGACGACATATACAGGCATTGCGGATGCAAATGGTGATTTTACAGTGTCTTTTGACTCTGCGAGTTACACAAGCGGTGAAAAAATCACTGTCACAGCAGAAAAAGACAGTGCAACAAAATCAATCGAATTGTATGCTCCTTCGGGCGCTGTTGGTGGTGATGCTCCTTTTCAACTACAAAACCCTGTAGCTGGTGGGTTTGAGGACTGTAAAATAAAGTTTCCAGGTAATTTACCTGCGTATGCATTTTACGTTTCTGAGTCCACTGCTGTTTTTACAAAAGTTAAAACACTGGAGATAAAAGAAGTAACAGGTTTAACGGCTGGAAATTTTCAAGGCTGGTCAAGTTTAAGAAATGTTTTGCTTCCGAATTCAATAACATCAATATCAGGTTCAGCTTGTTTTTCAGGGTGCAATATTGACGAGCTGACTATTTCAAGCAGTGTAAATGTATATAGTGCGTCACTTATTTTAAATAATGTGTCAGGGAGTAGTAATGCGTTTAACAATGTTAAGACTTTTAATTTTTTAGCGCAAGTCGCAACAATTCCTAGTAATGCTTTTAAGCAAAATGCTAGTACTTGGTCATCTCTTGAGTATTTAACGTTAAGCGCCAGTTTAACCAATATTCCTTCGGGAGCATTTATGCGATGCCCGAATTTAAAAGTAATCACAATGCTGTCGGAAAATCCACCAACAATCGCAAGCAATACTTTCACTTTTGGGACAACTGGAAACCCTGACACTAATGCAGGAATACCTGTAGGATGCATTATCAAGGTCCCCGCAGCATCAGTCGCAGCATACCAAGCAGCGCCAAACTGGTCAGCTTTTGCTTCACAAATACAAGCAATTTAATTTAAAAAATTAATACAGCACCAATAGGTGCTTTTTTATTACCAAAATTTAGGGGGCGCAATGTCCAACGATTATTCAACTGATCCGCCACCAATAACACCAAGTCAACTTTACGCAATTTCAGACAACATCAATCAGTTGCGGCAAAGTATGGAAAAATTGGCTGATGTGCCTCAAAAGATCGACCGAATGAGCATGCAGTTTGATCAACTTCAGGAAAAGCAAAAACACCTGGATAACAACCTGCAACAGGCAAAAGGGGATTTTGAAGCAGATCTAGACCGAACAAAATCAAGTATTCGAGCTGATATAAAGCAGCTGCGAATGGATGCTGAGGTCAAGCACAAAGAAGTCGATATGCAGATCCGGGTGCTGCATGAAAGTAAAACCAAAATAGATAGTGTGACCAATCTGGTTCGTTGGGGTGGGATTGCAATCATAGGTGTCTTTGCTGCCGCCTGGAACAATCAAACTGCCAAAACTGACACAGTGAATGCACAAGCAATGGCGAATAGTCAAAAAATTCAGGTCCTCGAAAAACAATCTGATCAGACCCTTCGCACCTTAGAAGAAATCCGCAACAAACTTTACGAACGTAACTATATGAGTGAGACAAAATGAAATTAATCCAAGAAAGTGCATTACAGTACTTATCCGTAAAGCTCCCACTACTGGGGGCTTTTTTAATGCTTGCAGTTTTAGCACTACAGTGGGCATTAGACTTCAACTTTATCCCTGAACAATATGCACCTTTCATTATTGGTACTGTATTGCCAGCACTGAGTTGGGTAGGTCGCAAGATTGCACAACCACAATTATACAATCAGTCTTTAGGCTTCGCCACCATTACAGCCGGCCATAGCAACACAGATCCCGGTGCCGTAAATGGCAAAGTGAAAGAAGCAGATCTGGTCGTCAATTTCCGCAATGCAGTGACTCACTATTTACGTGAAGCGGGGATACAGGTCAAAACGGATGGTACTGGCACCAAGAACGACCCGCTCTCAGCTGCGGTAAAATTAATTCAAGGCTCAAGCGTGGCGGTTGAATTCCACATGAATGCAGCAGCTTCAAAACAGGCAAATGGCATTGAAACCATTGCACTGCCTAAAGATAAAAAACTTGCACAGGACTTATCCAAAGCTGTAGCCGATGCGCTTGGTAGTCGTTTACGTGGTGATAATGGCTGGATTGATCAGTCTAAATCAGCACGTGGCCGTCTAGCGTATGTGAATGCTGGTGGCTTGATTGTAGAGCTTGGTTTTATTTCCAATGAAGACGAACTTGCCCGATTTAATGCGCGTTACTGGCTGGCTGCAAAAGCTGTGGCCAAGGTTCTAATTGAATATGAAAAGGGGCATAAATAATGGCAGCTTTGACAATTGCGAGTGCTGTTTCTGAGTTTGTTGAAGCAGCTAAAATTGGCCGTGAAATCTATGAAACGGCTGCAAATGCGATGGATGCAGCAGAAAAAGAACGTGATTCTGGAGCGGATAAAAAAGCTTGGGTTCTGGCTTTCTTGAAGTCATTTATCACGGATCTTGGCCAGAACTGGGAGCGTTGGGCAAAGGTAATTATTACTTTTATTGACTTCGCCAAATCTGTATTTAACAGCAAGCGTTATTAACAGGTGGTCCACTTATTTTTTATGCCCTTGGTCTTCGGACTGAGGGCTATTTTTTGTTTATATGCAACCATATTGCAACTATTGATTTTATTAAACTTATAAGTTATTGAATTTATATTGGTAAATGTATAGTTATTGCCAATCCATCATAGGTGCGACACTGATTCGTGGAGATTGAGCAGTTTCAATGGGGTGGGTGAGAGTCATTAAAAAATCATGCCTTTAATCATGGTGGTGCAATCTGCGAAAAATCTATATTTAGCCAGAGTACGCAATTTGCATTTAGCGCCAAATTTTACACCATAATGAAAAAATAATTCATGTTATAAATTGATCAAGAAGGTTGCGGCTAAAAAAGAGCATTGAAAGGTACGGGTTTACTACCATGACAATATTGGAATGAATTGGAAACGAAGTCTTTTTTAGAGAAAAACAAGAAAGTAAACAGATTTGGCCTGCTCAGTCTATAAAAATAGAAAAATAGGAAAAGCCAGTATCATGATGAAGCCCTAAAAGATCAGTGATATCTTTTAGGGCTGAGGTGGAATATTTACTTTGCTAATTGATATTCATACTGTTCGTACTTAACAGGAATGATCAGTTATTCATTAAAAAAGGAATCTGCCAAGGGTAGGGGAATAAACCCAGATATGGCTTCAGTTCCTTCATTTGAATATTATTTTTTCTTTTTACTTTCTTTTTTGTATTCCTCATAAGCTTCAGCAGCCAGATTGCTTAAAGACATACCTATCGCAGCATATTGATATTCATTCAGGTTTGCTAAGGATGCACGGGCTGAAGGATGTTGAACACCAAAGCCGGAACCAGGCAGAAGCACTACACCGGTTTCATCCGCGACCCGGAACAACAGTTCAGTCGGATTTTTGTTTTTCATGATCCAGTCTGCAAAGTCATCTCCATATAAAGTACGTGCGGTATTCTCCAGACTTACAAGAGTGTAGTAATCCACACTGTTCGGATCTTGAGGAACTTCTACCCCGAGTTGCCGATACAGAGCCGCATCCCGTTCACGTACGACTGATTGGACAGCTTTTTTATAGCTTTGACGCGAATCCATCATATTAAACAAGGCAAAAAGGACCATCTGTACCTGCTGGGGTGTGGATAATCCGGCAGTATGATTCAAAGCTACATTTCGACTGTCGGCAACCATCCGATCGATAAATTTGATACTTGAAGGATCGGTGGTCAGTGAGGAATAACGTTCTGCAAGTTCCTTTTTATCCTTGGCGGACAGTGCTGCAATTTTTTGATCCAGAATATTATTTTTGGTGAGTGCAATGACGCCAAGACGCCATCCTGTAGCTCCAAAATATTTAGAGAAAGAATAGACCAGAATGGTGTTATCAGGGCATATGGCAAATAATGAAGTGAAATTATCGGCAAATGTTCCATACACATCATCAGTCAGAATAATCAGGTCAGGACGTTTCTTGACAATATCTGCGATGATGGCCAGTCCTTCATCATTTATTTTCACTGAAGGTGGATTACTTGGATTGACCAGAAAAAATGCTTTAATGGATGGATCTTCTAATTTACGTAATTCAGATTCCGGATATTGCCAGTTAAGCTCAGGATCAGCCTGGATCATGACTTCTTCAAGTTCATAGTCATTTAGCTTAGGAATTTCAATATAGGGAGTAAAAATAGGCGCTCCCAGGGCAATACGGTCACCATTCGAAATTATCTTATTTTCTTTTAATGAATTAAAGATGTAGGCCATTGCAGCAGTACCACCCTCTACTGCAAAAAGATCCAGTCCTTCTTTAGGCATACTCTGGACACCCATTTCACGAAGGACATATTCTTTAATAATTTTTTCACTGACTCTGAGCATTCGGTCAGGAACAGGATAATTACAGCCTAGAATGCCTTCAACCATTTCCAGTAAAAAAGCATCTGGATCCAGTCCCAGCTGGTCACGTACATATGAAATTGCTTTACCTAGAAAAACAACGCCAGGTTTATCACGATTTCCTAAAATAAATTGCTCAAAACGTGATTGTAATCCTTGTGAACGTGGAAATCCGCCTAGACCTTCAGGCATATATGAAAATGAAAATTCTGATTCAGTGGCAGAAAATAAACCGAGTTGGAAAAAGGCGCGCCGTGGAACAGTAGCAAGGAAATTCGGATTACCGCGGCCTGCATTCAGCATCATGCGATCCGTGCGGCTTGTTGCCAGCGCAATCAGTTCATCTTTAAGCTCAAATGGACTGAGTTTTGAGTATTTAGAGTAATCAGTGTTTCCCATGAGGAATCTCCAAAATTATGATGAATCAGACAAAATTGAAATTTGTGGATGTCGTTAAGCCAGGCCCACAATGAGTGGACCAAGCAAGGTTAAAAACACATTGGCTAAGGCATAAGTAATGGCAAATGGAACTGTTGGAATCGAGTTTCCGGCTTTGTCCAAGACAACACCAAAAGCGGGGTTGGCACTTCGGGCACCTGATAATGCTCCGGCCATCACTGCAACGTTGTCATAACGCAGGACATAGCGTGCAAAAAGCATGGAGAGAATGAGTGGGACGACTGTTACCACTACGCCAATCAGAAAGAGGGATAGGCCACTTTGTTTAATCGTCTGAAAGGCTTGTAAGCCGGATTGCAGACCTACGGCTGCCACGAAACCGGCCAGACCTAAATCTTTGAGGAGTTGAGATGCAGCCAGAGGCATGTTGCCACGTACCTGATTGCGGCTATGCAGCCAGCCAAAGAATAACCCTGATAAAAGTGCTCCCCCGCCAGCGCCCAGTGTTAATGGCATATTGCTAATACGAATGACGATTAAGCCAATTAACAGACCAACAACCAAACCTATGCCATGGAAGACCCAATCTGTTTTTATACTTTGGGATATGGCTCGACCGCCTTCTTTGACCATCCGATCAAGATCATTTTTTGTACCATAGACAGTAATGACATCTCCTTTATGAAGAACAGTATTATCATCCATGGGTACTGATTCATTATTTCTTTTAATTCCAAGTACATAAATACCATGTTTTAGATATTCTGGGGTGTTGGCCCTCACATCTCCTAGGGTACGATTAATGTATTTGGAGTTTCTGAGAATCATATCCGTGGTAGACATGACTATTTCCATGCCTTCAGAGGACTCGAGCTCAGTTCCGATATGTTGAGCAATTGAAACCACACTGCTTCTACGACCAATCACCAGAATAATATCATCTGTCTCGAGCTTGGTTTCTAGAGAGGAATCAATAAATTGAGTGCCGCGTTTAACCCGTTCAATTGTAATGTTGGGTATTTTTGACTGAAGCTCTGAAATTGTTTGTCCTGAGGCTTGCTGAACTCTATAAATACGCCCAACAATTTCAGGCATAGCAAGTTCTTGCCCAGGTGCCAGTTGAAAGGCGCCTTTTAGTTGTTCAGCTTGTGCCTTGAGCGCATCATCACGAATGCCCCGACCCATAAATTTTGGTACGATACTCGCGCAGATAATAATGGCACCGAGTGAACCGAAAATATAGGTTACTGCATATCCAATCGCGACATTGGCTTGAAGCCTCTGGATCTCCGCGGCAGGTAAGTCTAGGCGGGAAATCGCATCGCCTGCTGTACCAATAATTGCCGATTGGGTCATTCCGCCTGCTGCCAGTCCTGCTGCCATTCCTTTGTCCAGCTGGAATATTTTTGCCATGATGAGCACGGTAGCCAGTCCGCAAACTGCCATAAATACCGCTAATATAATTTCTTTAAGTGATTTGGGGCCCAGCGATTTGAAAAATTGGGGACCACTTTCGAAACCTACTGCATAAATAAACAGTGCAAAGAGGATGGCCTTAACGCCATTGTCGACGGGTACACCAATAAGACTAAGCACAACAGCGGCTAACAATGAGCCAGCAACACCGCCGAGCTGGAATTTGCCAAATTGAAATTTTCCAATCCAAAAGCCTATTGCCAAAGATAAAAACAATAGAATTTCAGGGCTATGTTTTAATTCACCTTGTATCCATTCAATCATTTTATAGACTCACTGTTATTATTTAATCTATTTTTAAATTGAGTTTTGATTTTCACTTTATAAAAATACTATGTTGGATTTAAATAATGCAAATAAGTGTATTTTTTCTAGATTTTATATTAATCAAATGCTTAGTATTTTATATATGTATTTAAAATCCGTTTTTTATATTGAATTACATTTTGGAACAAAATATGATTTTTATTTAAGTCTATATTTTATTTAATGAAAATATTATTTTATTTAAACTTGGTTTTATTTGATTGTCTTAAGACATTGTAATTAATAATCTTTTTTGGAAGGCGTTTTAGGGTCAATATGTTAGTTTTCACATATTAAAAGGTAATTGTTACTATATATTTAATCCTGAATTTATTCAGAATTTAAAAATAATTTATTTTTAATGAAAATTAACTTAAATATTCATTAATTTTAATTCTTGGTGTGAGGTGATTTTCTTGTATTGGATTTTAATTTTTATATTAAATTTTGATATATGTTTTTTTATATTATGAACGTTCATTTTATTGCGACGAAAATAATATAATGAGGGGTTAAGTTAGATTAATTCCCGAACTATTTGTTTTAGATAAGGAACCTTGGGAATATTATCTGAATAAGCCTATAGGGATCTCATGCTCATAAATCAGTTTACAGCCTTATTTATTGTTCATTTTCAATACACTTTCCATTCACTCTTTTTCGACAGAAAGGAAAAAACTAATACCTTGGTAGCTGGTAGGTACGGCTGATGTACTCGTACCGAATTGCAGATATTAAAAAAAGAGGGGGGAGGAAAAATAAAATTAAAAAACAAGCCCAGTAGAGCGAGCTTCCTGTTGAGCTCTGACAATGTCAGCTAAAAATGAAAATGGAATTCCCAGTCATTTCTCAGTGGTATATTTTTATAGTGAGAGAGGAATTAAAAAAACGCTATAAATAAGGAGAACAATGATGCTGTTACTGGAGGAAATTTACAAAAGCTATAAAGCACAAAATTCGGCACATTTTAATTTAAGAATTCATCGTGGAGTGGGCTGGTTTAAAAAATCACTGGAGCTGGATCGAGATCTGGATTTTAAATTTATCAGTCTGTGGATCAGCTTTCAGTCTATTTATGCAGAGGAAGGCGATCTGATTCAGGGACAAGACAAGCTATATCAATTTTTAGAAATACTTTGCCAAAATGATACAGAACAGAAAATCGGCCATATTGTCTGGGAAAAATATAGCCAGCCGATTCATTCACTATTAGATAGCTCATATCTAAATCAAAGCTTTTGGGAGTATCGCAATCAAAAAATTAGTCTGGAAAACTGTCAGGCAGTACTTGAGAATCAGAAGCAACAAATACAGAATGCCCTGCAGGAAAAAAATTCAGTTGAAGTTCTAAAGCTGTTATTTCATCGTTTATATACTTTACATCATCAGCTCATGCATGGCGGCATGACCTACCAAAGTTCATTGAACCATAAGTCATTCGAGGAAAGTTGCCGAATTCTGGCAGCATTATTGCCAGTTTTTATCTGTATTTTATTGGAAAACTCAAAAACACTAGATTTGAATAAGCCCTATTATCCGGCAGCGCAAGTCAGCTAAATAGGATCAATGGCATCATGCCAACTTCCGTGCATGATGCCATTGATCCAACAGAGTGAATAAGGCAGCACATAGAGCCAGCCCGAGCCCTGCCATACAGGTCATGCTCCATCCACCATGATGCCAGGCATATACGCCTAAGGCCGAACCACAAGCTCCCCCAATAAAGTACAAAGTCATGTAGAGTGAGTTCACCCGTGATTTGGCATCTGGGCGCAGGCGAAAAATCACGTTCTGGTTACAGCTATGCGTAATTGCAAGTCCCAGATTTATCAGCCCATAACCCAAGATATAACTCAGCAAGGACACTGCACCAAAATACAGGAAGAGCCAGCTTCCAATCAGGATAAAGCAGCCGGTCCAGCTGAGTATTTTGATATGGCCACGATCAGCCCATTTGCCAATAAACTGCGTAGAAAGCGCGCCAAATACACCCACCAGAGTGACCAGTCCGACCATAACATCAGAAAGCTGAAAAGGTTCCTGGGTCAATAGCAGGGCGATGGTCGAGAACAACATGCTCATGGCAGCAAATGCACACGCACCTGTAAGTGAACGCAAAACCAGACGCGGCTCCTGCTTGAGTAATGCTGCCATGGATTTAAAAATTGCGGCATAGCTGATTCTCAGACGTGGCAAGCTCGGTAACTTTCCTTTTAGGTAAAAGCTTAAGGCAAGCATAATTATACCACTGAGGATATAAATCGTTTTCCAGTGAAACAGGTCGGAAAGTAACCCGGCAATACTGGTCGAGAGCAGAATGCCTACCAGCAAGCCACTCATCAGAAAGCCGACCACTTCTCCAGTTTTTTCCGGTTTGACCGCCATCGTAGCCAAGGGGATTAGAATCTGCGCCGCGACAGAAAACAGCCCTGCAATGATGGTACCGATCCAGAGCATTGGCAGATTCACTGCACTGGCACAAATAAATAATCCTGCTGCCGCACCCAGCATGAGAAAGGGGATCAGTTTGGTTTTATTTAACATGTCGCCCAAAGGCACAATAAACAGTAACCCCAAGGCATAAGAAATTTGAGCAAAGGTCACAGTGAGTGCCACTTGTGATTCAGGTACCTGATAATACTGCTGAATCGATGAAATCAGGGGCTGGGAATAATAGTTAGCGCCGGCACATAAACCGCATGCAATCGCCATCAGCCATAATAAGGGCTTGTTTTGACTGATATCGAGAGGCGTGTTCATAGGGTTAACCTTGTATTTAAGCTGGAAGAATTTAAATGAAAAAAGAATAATGTAGAAATTGAAGGCACTATAGGTCAGAAGTTATTACTTTAAAAGTAAAGAAATATTGTCATTATGAAAAATTGCCAGAGTTCAGGCAGATTAAGTAAAGGGGAACAAGCTCACCTCGAAAATATGAGTGAATAGTTATGGAGTTTTTTAGCTTTTAATAAGAGAGCTGCTTCATTAAGACGCACCTCGGTGCAGATAAGGGTAAAAAAGGGGCATGAGGGTGAAAATAGTTGAATATTTACTCTATTTTGTTGCGCAAATATGGTGCAAAACCTGATTTTTCAATGAGTAAGTCAGATCCATACATTAATATAATAAATGGTCCTTAAGGTTTTTTTTGACCCTTTATCTGACGGTTTGAGACTTGAATCTTATAAGTGTTTAAAGATCTGTTTCCAGAACATAGCCCAATTTGGTCAGCTAAAGATCTTCTCAACAAACACTATCATTTTATAAAATATGTTTTGAATATCTAAAAAATTATTGTTTCTGCTTAAATATTAAATCTGTCAGAAAAGTCAAAACTAAAAAAGTGGTTCAGCTCAGGTCCTGCTATGAGTAGTCAGCAGATAAATCAAAAATCTGTACTTGTACCAAAAGATGCAACGATAATTGTCAGAATGATCAATGTAACAAAATAAATCAGAAATGTGTCTGTCTACCATCCAGCAAAATCTGGGTTGATTACTCACTGGAATGAATATCGTTTATAAATTCATCACCTATGAATCTCTAGCAAATGAAATAAATGTGCTATCACAGCGAATTTTTTTATGAATCATCAGTTCAAAATATAGGTATTTATTAAATAAATAGTGGGTAGTAATTTCAAACAGTTTGATTAGAATCCAAAAATTCAACAAAAACACATCCTGAGGGGAAACATCGTAAATCACGATGTTTACTTAAGAAAAATTAGCTTGAGGGACGCTCATGCAGATTGGAATTCCAGCCGAAACTGTCGTCGGTGAAAATCGCGTCGCTGCGACGCCTGAGACAGTAAAGAAATTGATCAGCGCTGGTCATAGTGTGGTGATCGAACGTGGTGCCGGTGTTAAAGCTGCCTACATCGACAGTGCCTATGAGCAAGTTGGTGCCAAAATTACGGATGATGCCTATACCGGTAGCCAGATGGTTTTGAAAGTTCGTGCACCCAAGGGTGAAGAAATTCAGAAGCTGTCTGCCAATACCACGGTGGTGGCGATGTTTGACCCATACCGCAATACCGAGCTTGACCAGTTCGCGGCGCAGAATGTGACTGCATTTGCTCTTGAGTTGTTGCCACGGACCCTGTCACGTGCGCAAAACATGGACGTATTGTCTTCGCAAGCCAACCTGGCTGGATATAAATCAGTGCTTTTGGCTGCTGCTGAATACCAGCGTATGTTCCCAATGCTGATGACTGCTGCGGGGACCGTCAAACCGGCCCGTGTGGTGATCATGGGAGTCGGTGTAGCAGGTTTGCAAGCGATTGCCACTGCAAAACGTTTAGGTGCCATCGTTGAAGCCACAGACCTGCGTCCAACTGCAAAGGATCAGGTCGAGTCTTTGGGCGGTAAATGGTTGGATGTACCTATGTCACCGGAAGAACAGCAAAAAGCTGCAGATGCTGCCAAAAATGGTTATGGCTGGATGCCGGGTGAAGAATACATCCGCGATCAGGCTGCAATTGTTGATAAAGCGGTATCGAATGCCGACATCGTGATTACCACTGCGCTTTTACCAGGTCGTGATGCACCGCGTTTGATCCGAGCTGAAACTGTAGCCAAGATGAAACCGGGTTCAGTGATCCTGGATATGGCGGTGGAATCAGGTGGCAATGTTGAAGGTTCGAAATGCGGTGAAACCGTTGTTACTGAAAATGGTGTGAAGATTCTGGGTGTTCCAAATATTCCATCGACGGTATCGACTGAAGCATCAGCGCTCTATGCACGTAACGTCTATAACTTTGTTGAAACACTTTTTGATGCAGACAAGAACTTTGTCCTGAATCAGGAAGATGAAATTCAAAAAGCCCTACTTGTCACTCACGGCGGCCAAGTGCTGTTAAAACGTGGTTAAGGAGCAGACTCATGGTTGAAACAATTACGATTTTCGTCCTGGCCATCTTCGTGGGTTACTACGTGGTTTGGGGAGTGACACCAGCACTACATACGCCGTTGATGGCGGTCACCAATGCCTTGTCATCGATCATTATTGTCGGTGCGATGATCCAGACTGTTGGTTTGCCTGTAATCGGCGTTGAAGGTAGCGTGGATTTTCAGACTATTAACGTGGTGAGCGTACTGGGTGCGATTGCAGTATTCCTGGCTAGCATTAATATTTTCGGTGGCTTTGCTGTAACTGCACGTATGCTGGAAATGTTCAAACCTAAGCAAAAGAAAAAAGAGGGTTAATACATGGAATTTATTCGAGATTATGCGGATTGGTTCTACCTGATTGGCGCCGTTCTTTTTATCTTAACGCTACGTGGTTTGTCTGGTCCTAAAACTGCGATTGCAGGTAACCGTTACGGTATGATCGCGATGGCGATCGCTGTAGTGACCACATTCTTTGTTGCAGACAATCCAGTGGTCTGGATGATTCTTGCTGCAATGGCAGCCGGTGCGGTGGTGGGAATTGCACGTGCACGTACCGTTCCAATGACCCAGATGCCGGAAACTGTGGCACTTATGCACTCACTGGTCGGTCTGGCTGCAGTCCTGATTGCAGTAGCGGCGATTATCCATAACAACAAGCTGATTGAATTAGGTCCAGACCTGTTGGCAGCGAATGGCGTTGCATTCCATGCAATGAGCAAGGTTCACTTGTTTGAACTGTTTGTGGGCTGTTTCGTGGGTGCAATTACCTTTACCGCATCCGTCTTTGCTTATGGCAAGCTGGCTGCAAAGAAATGGGCAAAAACTATTTCTGGCGCGTGGGTAAAACCGGTTCAGGCACTGATTTTTGTTGCGATGCTGGGCTTTGGGATTCATTTCTTCCTGACGGGTAGCATGACTTCTTTCTGGGCGATGACAGGTCTTGCACTGGCATTTGGCTGGGTGTGGATTGCCCCGGTAGGCGGCGGCGATATGCCAGTTGTGGTTTCACTGTTAAACTCCTTCTCAGGTTGGGCTGCAGCCGGTATTGGTTTCACTTTAGAAAATAACATGCTGATCGTTGCCGGTTCACTGGTCGGTTCTTCAGGTGCAATTCTGTCTTACATCATGTGTAAAGCAATGAACCGTTCCATCATTAACGTACTGTTTGGTGGTGCGATGGGTGGTGGTGCCGCACCGACAGCAGCAGCTGGCGAACAGGTGCAGCGTAATTACCGTTCAGGTTCAGCAGATGATGCGGGCTTCCTGATGTCGAATGCGGACAGCGTAGTCATTGTACCGGGTTATGGGATGGCACAAGGTCGTGCACAGAATGCGGTAAAAGAACTGGCAAACTTGCTGAAAGAGCAGGGCGTAACGGTTCGCTTCGCGATTCATCCAGTTGCAGGCCGTATGCCTGGTCATATGAACGTACTTCTTGCTGAAGCAGATGTTCCTTATGAAGACATCCTGGAAATGGACGAGATCAACTCGGACTTTCCGGCAACTGATGTGGTTCTTGTCATTGGCGCAAACGACGTGGTTAACCCTGCTGCGAAAGATGATCCAAGTTCTCCAATTTATGGCATGCCAATTCTGGAAGCACATAAGGCGCGTACCATCATGGTGATCAAGCGCTCTATGGCAACCGGTTATGCAGGTCTGGACAATGACTTGTTCTATAATGACAAAACCATGATGATCTTCGGTGATGCCAAGAAAGTTGTGGAAGACATGACCAAAGCGATTAATGGTACCGGTCACTAATCATTTAAATCATTAGAATCCCCCTGAGTCCCCCTTTAATAAAGGGGGATTTTTTTATATCTTGAAAAAGCATTATTCTGTGGTCATCAAACTTCTATGTTTATGATGAATTGATCCTAAAATACCAATCAAATCGGTGCATAGGACAAGATGAAAATTAAAGAAAAATAGCTGATTGAGTTGTATTAATGCTTATAAAGTTGGATGAACAGGCAATAAAAAAGCGACCTACACAGGTCGCTTTCTTGAATATTCGGTTTTTACGCTACAGAATCAGTATCTGTAGGATTGCGCCATAAGCTTTCTAGGTCATAGAATTTACGTGCTGTTGGAAGCATGCAGTGAACAACCACATAACCGAGGTCGAGCAGGATCCATTCAGCATCACGTTCGCCTTCTATACCTAGAGGGCGAAAGCCAGCTTTACGTGCTTCTTCAGCAACATTATTGGCCAGTGATTTGATATGACGAGTCGATGTACCACTTGCAATGACCATAGCATCAGCTACATTACTGATACCGCGAACATCAAGCTCAACAATTTCTTTTGCTTTTACATCTTCAAGTGCAGCATGTACGACTTTTAAACAATCCTGTACAGCTTGAGAATTTGAATTCATAGTAAGATCGTGAGAATTAGAAGCGCTGGGCGATGGTTCTAAATTCATGGGGGGTGTAATTTCCTAACAATTATGCATGATCTAATATAGCGGTTTTAGTCCAAAATTTCAAATCAGACCACATTCTACTCAGTCATGCTCCGCAAAGAATTCGTCTTTCCAGGCAAAGGAATCACAGGAGTGTCCGCTGGGTTTATACTCGGCAGCCACGTACCCTTGATAATGGTTGTGTTTTAACCACTGAAATATATCATGATATTGAATTGAGGCCGTATTGGGTTGATGTCGTCCCGGACAATCCGCAAACTGGATATGGCCAATCGACGCAATATTTTCTTGCAAAGTTTCCAATACATCTTCGCCCATCATCGCCATGTGGTAGCAGTCATACTGCATTTTTAAGGCCGGATGTTGAACTGCTTCGAGCATTTCCTGGGCCTGAGCAACATTTTGAATCAAGAAGCGTGGCATATCGATGCCATTGATCATTTCAAAGACCGGTTCAATTTGATGGTCAAGCAGCATTGAGCAAGCCATTTTCAGATTACTTGCTAGCGTACTTAGGCAGGGCAACAGGTCACAATCCACAGGCTGTTTTCCTGCCAGAATGTTCACCCGGGGTACATTCAGTGCGGTAGCATACTGGATGGCCTGCTCAACCGCATGACGAAACTCGATTTCCCTTCCCGGAATGCCAGCCAGGCCATGACCACCCTGCATTAAATCACCTGCCGGTACATTAATCAGGCACAAGTTCAGCTGATGGGTGCTGAGCTGGTTTTGAATCTGACCAATACTGAGTTCATAAGGAAACTGGATTTCCACATGATTAAAACCCTGCGCACGAGCCAGCGCGAAGCGTTCGATGAGTGGTACTTCAGTAAAAATCATCGACAGGTTGACGGCAAGTTTAATCATGTCTTTCTCTTCAATATTCGAGGCTGCATAAATCAAGCGTTATGAATGTTTTAGTTGCTGGATTACAGTGGCCAGATCTGCTTCGGCAAAGCCTTGAGCCTGATGGGCCTGTAACTGTGAAAGTGCCTGAGTTGCGACCGGAACATCCAGCTCAAAGCTTTGGGCCAGTTGTACGGCATTATTCAGATCCTTGGACAAGGTCTGGACTTTCCATTGCACTGGTACAAAAGTCTGCGTGGCCATACGCGGCGCCAGAATCTGGAAAGGCTTGGAGTCGGCAAAACCACCTGCCAACGCTGGCGCCAGTAAGCGTGTATCTACCCCGGCAAGGCCAGCCAAGGCTACGGCTTCTGCAATCAGGGTACTATTGGCCGCGACAATCAGCTGATTACAGATTTTGGTTGCCTGACCGGTGCCCGTATCCCTCATACGGGTGACACGCTGGGAAAGTGCTTTATAAATCGGGTCAAGTGATCTAATTGTAGCGGCATCACCACCAGCAAAAATCACCAGACTGCCTTGTTCGGCCCCGGCGGTACCCCCTGACACTGGAGAATCAATCCAGGTTACTTTTTTGGCCTGTGCTTCTGCGGCAAGTGCTTGAGTTTGCTGTACCGAAAGGCTGGAGAAATCTACAATGACTTGATCAGCGACCAAATATGGCTCAATTTGCTCAAAGACAGATTGCATCGCCTGATCATCTGCCAGGCAGGTAAGAATCACCGGATAATTGGAAATCTGGTCTAGAGACAGCGCAGTCGCACCCTGATCCAGCAAGGGATTACAGGCCGCAGGTGTACGGTTCCAGACCGCCACCTGAAAACCTGCCTGAAGCAGACGCATAGCCATGCGAGTGCCCATTAATCCCATCCCTAAGAAGGCAATTTTAGTATCAAGATTCAACTGCATACTTTCCTTTATTCCTTGCTTTGACTCAGACTCGACTTATTTGTATTGGCGTGGCACAAATTGAACCTCTGGGTTCTTGTCTTTTTTACGGGCCAATTGACTGTTTTTACCCAGTAATAATTTCAACTGCCAGATTTTTTCCATACGCAGGGATTTATTCGGACGATGCTGCATGGCATCCAGTACAAATTTAGAGGCCATCAGCGCATCTGGAGAACGCTGCAGCATTTCCTCAGCCAAAGCCTGTGCTCTCGCCAATGGCTGTTGATCGACATGGGTGATCAGACCGATTTCTTTGGCATATTTGCCCTCAAAAATCCGGGCAGTCAAAGTGAGCTCTTTTGCCAGATCAATCCCAATCAGGCCTTTCAGTGAACGGCTGAGTCCCATGTCTGGCACCAGTCCCCAACGGGTTTCCATAATCGACATTTTGGTGTCAGGATGAGCAATACGTATGTCTGCGGCCAGAGCAAGCTGCATGCCGGCACCAAAACAGAAGCCCTCCATCGAAGCGATCACCGGAACTGGCAATTCCTGCCAGACCAGAAATGCTTTTTGAAACAGGCTTTGACCGGGGCGGATCAGTTCCCATGCGGCATAAGCACGATTTTTAGGATTATTTAAATCGGCCAGATCAATACCGGCACTAAAGACCTGGGCTTCACCGTTTAAAATCACACAACGGATACTTTTATCTTTTTTGATTTTCTGTGCAGTCGCGACCAGTTCGCGCAGCAGGGCAAAGCTCATGGCATTGCGTTTATCTGGGCGATTCAATGTAACCGTGGCAATGCCGTTATTTTTTTCCAAGCGTACAAGTGACATGGCATTCTTCCTTATTTTTCCTGGCTTGAGCATAGCATGCAGCCTTTGGGCTTGCATGACAGCTCAGTCACACTTCTCAAATCATGAGCTGAGCAGCTTCAGATATTTAATTTAAATGTTGTCTTAAAATTTGTTGGGCAGCCTGTTCGACCTGCTCAACCACAGCTTTAAGTTCATCAAAATATTTCAGTACATCTTGCACAAAACTTTCATCGGCCTTACGGCGTTCTTTGCGCAGGGTCGAAACGAACTGCTCAAAACCACCCGTAACCTTCTGCAAAGTCGGTGCTCCGACATAGCGGGTCGCGCCATAAAGACGATGCAGCACATGTTCAAGTTGCGGAAAATCTTCCAATTCAATCAGTTGCTGCATTTCATCAAGTTCATCCGCAAAGCTGTCCACCAGCATGCGTAACAGGTCTACCGCCAGGTCTTCCTTATTGGCTGCCAGTTGCAGGCTTTGCTGCCAGTCCAGAATATTCGGATCCAAGGCATCAATCACATTGGCACGTTCCAGTACCGGAATGCGTTTAAAATGCTCGGTGGTCCAGTGTGTCAAAATTTGGATAATCTGCTCGATCTGGATCGGCTTGGTAACATAGTCATCCATGCCATTTTGCAGCAGTTTATGTTTTTCATCAGAAAGCGCATGCGCCGTCAAAGCAATAATCGGCAGGCGGTTATGATTTTCAAAGGTCGATTCCAGCGAGCGAATGGCACGGGTGGTATCAATTCCCGACATCACCGGCATCTGGATATCCATAAAGACCAGATCAAAAGCTGGCTGTTTCTGCTCATAACGGCGCTGGATAATATCAATCGCTTCCTGTCCGCTAAGCGCTTTGGTCGTAGTGACATTCAGTTCGCCCAGCAAGGCTTCCAGAACAATCAGGTTGGGCAAATGATCATCCACGGCCAGAATATGCAGACCTTGGCCATTAAATTCTTCATGCTGTTCCTGATCAAAGATCGGCTGATTACCGAGCAGCTGAATCAGCGCGCTGCGGCTGAGAGGCTGATGCAGGGCACGGGCACGATAGTTATTAAGCATGCTCGGATCCAGCTGCATCTGATAACCATATACCGCCAGATGTCCCTGATAACGTGAACGGATTTCACGTAACAGAACTTCACTGTCACCACTATGATCGACAATCAGCCAAGTATTTTCGCTATCCTGCAAATGGTTCAGACGGCTGAACAGATCCAGAATTGATGCGCATTCAATGTGTTTGACCTGATAATTCTCGAGATACTGCCGTAGCACGTTCGCAGTTGCCGGATGTGCAAGATAAGAAATGACAGTCAATTCGCTGAAATTTGGATGCTCAATCACGTTATTTTCATCAACCAGGAACTGGGCAGTAAACCAGAACGTCGAGCCTTTTTCAGTCGGGGCACGTTCCTGATTGTCTTCAAACCCGATCTGGCCATGCATCAGGTTCACCAGCTGTTTGGAAATTGCCAGCCCGAGACCGGTACCGCCAAACTGGCGGGTCACCGAGGTATCGCCCTGAGAGAAGGATTCAAACAGTTTTTTACGGTCTGTACCACTCAGGCCAATACCGCTGTCCTGCACACTGAAATGCAGCAAACACTGATCCTTGCCATCATGTTCCATGCGAGCCCGGACAATGATTTCTCCATCCGGGGTGAATTTGATCGCATTGGAAATCAGGTTGGTCAGAATCTGCTTAAACCGCAGCGCATCACCAATGATGTGTTTTGGCACGCCGTCAGCATAATAAAAAGCCATATCAATATGTTTTTGTGCTGCCAGAGGCGACAACATGTCCATCACATCAAAGATCGCTTCTTCCAGGTCAAAAGGTGCCGTTTCCAGTTCCAGTTTGCCGGCGTCAATTTTGGAAAAATCCAGGACATCATTAATTAGTGCCAGTAAATGCGCAGAAGATTTACGGATGGTCTGCAAATACAGGCTTTGCTCGTTGCTGAGATTGCCCTGACGTAATAACAGATGAATAAAACCATCAATACTGTTCAGTGGAGTACGCAGTTCATGGGAGATATTGGCCAGAAACACAGACTTGGCCTGGTTGGCCGAGATCGCCTGGTCACGTGCCTGACGATAGGTAATATTCTGGACTTCTAAAGTATCAAGGGTGCGGCGCAAATCATCTTCGGTCTGCTCGGTATGTTCACGCAATTCCAGAAAGCTAAAATGCAGACGTTTCACCACATTGGCAATATCACGTTGCAATAAACGCAACTCTCCGGTGCTATTAATCACCATATGCTGGCCGAGGGTATCGGCATTCAGGCGTTGCAACTGCATGCGAATTTCATACATTGGCGCAATCCAGCGCCGTGAATAAAAATTCAGACAGAGAAGCAATAATAATAAGGTCAGTAATCCGGTTGCAATCAAGACAATCATTACCCGATAACGGGCAATTTCCAGAGGCTGATTATCCAGTTCAATCGCCAGCCAGCCGGGAGAAAAAGTGTTTTCATTTATTTTAAGGGCATAGACATGATTGTTCTGATACAGGATCGGACCGACAAAATTGCCGCTTTTCTCAAAATCGGGCCAGGCAGCCTTTTCCTGAAAGCCGATCCCTAAACGTTTTTTGCCATTTTCGTCCAGAACCGCTGCCCGTAACAGATGCTTTTCATTCAGCATGTTCTGCATGGCATTGTGAGCCTGGTCATATTGCCATGGATACAGATTCAAGATATCCAGTGCATATTCTGCAGTCCCTTGGAAGCGGGTCAGAATCGCGATGGCCATCTGCTTCTGCTGCGCACGTGCAGCATTTGAAGTTTCAGTCAACACCAGCATGGCGCCAACACAGGCCAAAATGGTAATCGGCACAAAAATCAGCGCAATCAGCTGTCCATAGGCATGATTTAAGTGTAAGCGTTTAAACAGCTTTTTGTTGATAGTTGACATGATTTAAGCAGTATTTTCTTTATGCCTGGCATATTAACATGCTTTAAATCCACAGTTAAAATTTAAGCACTATTTTTATAAATGTTCGGATTAGAGGCTAAAAATATAAAAGATTTGAGTCAGTTTTGCTCAAGCAGGCCTAGGGCAAGAACCCGGAACTTTCAGGGTGAATAGTGCAGGGCGGAATAGTACTTTTATCATATAAGCTGACCACTTCATCTGAGCAGATCACAGGGAAATGTCGTGGATGACTTGATACTTGACGAGTTTTGGCGAGTTTTCTGAAAAAGCCCTGCTAAATGAGTGCAGGGAAAAGCATTTTTTCATACAATAGCCGCACCTCGATATAGGTGCAAATAATGAGTAATACCACCCCTGATTTTCAAGCAGATGAATTTTTGTTGGACCATTATGTAGGCAAAACGCCACTGGTGCGTTTGCAGCGTCTGGCAAGTCACACTCAAGCTACAGTACTCGCGAAACTCGAAGGCAATAATCCGGCAGGTTCGGTGAAAGACCGCCCGGCCTATAATATGATCATGCAGGCGGAAAAACGCGGTCAGATCAAACCGGGTGATACCCTGATTGAGGCAACGAGTGGGAATACAGGGATTGCATTGGCCATGGTGGCTGCAATGCGTGGCTATAAAATGAAGCTCATTATGCCTGCAAGCTCAAGCCAGGAACGTAAAGATGCCATGCGTGCCTATGGTGCAGAGCTGATTGAATCTGAAAGTATGGAACATGCCCGTGATTTGGCACAGCAAATGGGAAAAGACGGCATCGGTCTGGTGTTGAACCAGTTTGGTAACCCGGATAATCTGGAAGCGCACTATTTGACTACGGGTCCTGAAATTTGGGAGCAAACCGGTGGCAAGATTACGCACTTTGTGAGTTCGATGGGCACGACAGGTACCATTATGGGTATTTCTAAATACCTCAAAGAACAAAACCCGAATGTGCAAATTGTCGGTTTACAACCTTCAGAAGGTTCAAATATTCCGGGTATCCGCCGTTGGCCGAAAGAGTATCTACCTACGATTTTTGATGCCAGCCGTGTTGATGAGATCATGGATATTCCGCAGATTGAAGCAGAGAAAACTGCACGTCAACTGGCACGTCTGGAAGGAATCAGTGCAGGCGTATCTTCTGGAGGGGCAGTATGGGCATCTCTCAGAATTGCTGAACAACACCCGGATGCAGTGATTGTATGCATTGTGTGTGACCGCGGTGACCGTTACTTGTCTACAGGGTTATTCTCTGTAGAAGATACTGAATAATTTCTGAGACCTATATATGCGCTTGCCTGTTTTAACTTTCGATATTGAAACCCAAACCGATCTCAAATCAGGGGCGCATCTGTTTGGTCTGGACTTGCCTGAGGCAGATCTGGATCAGGCGCTGACCAAATTACGCCGTCAGGATTCAGGTTCGGATTTTCAGCGTTTGCCGCTGCATGAAATTGTCTGTATTTCCGGTTTATGGATCGATGAGCAGGGCATGAAGCTGTTTTCGTTTAGCCGGGAACAGCATTCTGAAGCAGAAATTTTGAAAAAATTCTTGTCAATTTTTGACAAGCGCCATCCGACTCTAGTGAGTTGGAATGGCTCACAGTTTGATTTACCAGTAATTTTATACCGTGCCATGTATCATGGGCTCTCTGCACCGAGTCTGTTCGATCAGGGCGAAATTGATACGCAAAAGCGTTATAATAACTACCAGAATCGTTACCATCATCGTCATGTTGATTTGATGGATGTGATGGCCATGTTTCATGCCCGTCATTTCCAGAAGCTGGATGATGTGGCACATTTGCTGGGTTATCCAGGCAAACGCGGTGACGGCGTTTACCGTATACCCGAATATGTCCGCAATCAGCAATGGACCGAACTGACCTCTTATTGTGAAGGGGACGTTCTGAATACCTGGCTGGTGTATATCCGCTGGCTGTTACTAAAGGGACAGCTGTTGCTGCCTGATTATCAGCATCTGGTCCAAAGTACCATCCAGTATTTGCACACCCAGCCGCAACATGCAGAGTTTTTATCAGTCTGGCGTGAAACTTCACAACGCACTGAATTTACCCAATTTGATTTTCCCATCTCCACACCCTAGGTTTTCATGAAATATCGAGCACAAGCACGTCCTACCCAGCAACCCGAGTACATTTTTCAGGTTGAAGCACTTTCACATGAAGGACGTGGCATTGCTCACTATGGTTCGCATCCGGATCATCCGCTGGAAAAACATGGCAAGAAAGTCTTTATACGCTATGCCTTGCCAGGTGAAACCGTGCGTGCCCGCATTACCCGTGAAGTCAAAAAACTTGAAGAAGCTGACAGCCTTGAATTGCTGGGCGATGCTTCTGAAATTCGCGTGGAACCCATCTGCCCGCATTTTGGGTCTTGTGGCGGTTGCAATATGCAGCATATCGCGCCAGATGCCCAGATTGAGTTGAAACAGAATGTCTTAAAGTCACATTTACAGCATTTTGCTGGAATCCAGCCTAAGCAATGGCTGCTCCCCTTACGTTCACAACGTGAAGATTATCGTCGCAAGGCCCGAATCGGTGTGCGTTATCTGCCTTCCAAAAAACAGCTAGTGGTGGGCTTTCGTGAGAACCAGTCCAACAAACTGATCCCAATTGATCGCTGCATGATTCTGGATCGAGAGTTTGGTTCGGTTACGCGTCTTAAACAATTACTGCAAGGTCTTAACGGTAAGGCGGACATCGGTCATATAGAATTGGCGATGGGAGATCAAGAGATCGCACTGCTGGTGCGCGAAACTGCAAAATTATCTGCAGAAGATGTCAACCAATTGCGAGAATTTACGTTACAGAAAGGTTGGCAACTGTATGTTCAGCCTGCCGCTAAAGATGGGCTGTTGCGTATAGATCAGCCAGAGGACGCTGCACGCTTACACTATGGTCTTGATGACTTTGATGTAAAATTCGGTTTTAATCCACTGGACTTTACTCAGGTGAACTCAAGTATCAATCCGCAAATGGTGCGATTGGCATGTGATTTGCTACAACTGCAACAGGGAGAGCGGGTTTTAGATCTGTTCTGTGGATTAGGAAACTTTTCGTTGCCGCTTGCGCGCTGTGTTGGTGCATCGGGTCAAGTGATTGCAGTAGAGGGAAGTGAGGAAATGGTTCGACGTGGTGCGGAAAATGCCAAAAACAATGGTATTGCACAAATATCGTTCTATTCACAAGATTTAACCAAAGATTTCTCGCACCATGCTTGGGCAAATCAAGGTTTTGATGCATTATTAATCGACCCGCCACGTGCCGGCGCAGAAGAAGTAATGCACTATATTCCTAAGTTTGGAGCAAAAAGAATCGTTTATGTGTCATGTAATCCTGCGACACTCGCCAGAGATGCAGGACTATTGGCACAACAGGGCTATCGTCTCACCCGGGCGGGAGTGATGGATATGTTTACACATACTGGACATGTGGAATCAATCGCATTGTTCGAAAAAGAAAATCAAATAAACGATTAAAGAAATGATGTTTTTAAAAGTAGGAGAAGGGTATGGTCACAGTACGTGAGCAACTCCCTGGACGACTTAATGAGTTGTCGCAGGAGACGACTGTAGAACATGCCGAACAAGCACACCAGGATCTGACTGAATGGTTGGATCGGGTTCGTGGCATATTAGATGGCGCACCTTTAACGCAGCTCGAAGAAGTCGCCCACTTAACATTAGAAAGAGAGCTGCAAAGTACGGTCCAGCACCGCTCCAATACCTTTTATACCGGTATTGAGATGGCGGATATTCTAGCTCATCTGCATGTAGATGAAGATACTTTGTCCGCAGCCATGCTGTATCGTGCTGTTCGTGAAGGCGTCATGCCACTCGGTGAAGTACTGGAAAAGTTCGGCGAACAGGTGCATAGTCTGGTCAAAGGTACGCTTGCCATGGGTAAGCTGTCCGAGCTGATCGAAAAAAATAAGCGTCTGGAAGATCATTTTAACAATAACCAGCGCGAGCATCTGTCTGGCATTTACAAAATGCTGATCTCTGTCACCGAAGATGTGCGTGTCGTTCTGGTCAAGCTGGCCGAACGTACCTATGCGTTGCGTGAACTGGCCAATTCCTCGCGTGAGCGTCAGGAACGGGTTGCCCGAGAAATTCTGACCATTTACTCGCCACTGGCACACCGTTTAGGTATTGCCCAGCTAAAATGGGAGCTGGAAGATCTGGCTTTCCGTTATCTTGCGCCGGAACGTTATAAAGAAATTGCTTCCTTACTGAATGAAAAGCGTCTCGAGCGTGAACAGTATATTCAGTTTGTGATTGAAAAATTACGCAATGAATTGTCCGAGCATGGCATTGAAGCCGAAATTAACGGCCGGGTGAAGCACATTTATTCGATTTATCGGAAAATGAAAAGCAAGAACCTGAGCTTTGACCAGCTCTATGATATTCGTGCTTTACGGGTACTGGTGAAAAGTGTGCCGGAGTGTTACCACACTTTAGGTATTGTGCATCAGATCTGGCGCCACATTCCGCATCAGTTTGACGACTATATTACCAATCCGAAAGCCAATGGCTATCGCTCCCTGCATACTGCGGTCATTGCCGAGAACAAGTCACTTGAAGTGCAGATTCGTACCCATGCAATGCATGAGGAAGCTGAACTTGGAGTATGTTCACACTTTAATTATAAAGAAGGTGCAAAAACCACAGATCGCTCCTTTAACCATCGTCTGCATTCCTTGCGTGCGGTGCTTGAGCATTATCAAGAACGTAATGAAAGCAGTGCACATAAAGAATCTGAAGATGAAATAGAGAATTTTGAACATATTCAAGATTTCGAAGGTTTTGAAAAGATCTATGTGTTTAGCCGTGATGGTGATATCAAAGAGCTGCCGCGTGATTCGACGGTGCTGGACTTTGCTTATCATGTGCATACCGAAGTCGGGAACAAGTGCTATGCCGCACGGGTAAATCAGCGCTATGTGCCGCTGACCTATACTTTGAAAACTGGTGAACAGGTCGAGATTCTGACCAAAAAAGACCGGGAACCGAACCGAGACTGGCTGGTTAATTCGCTGGGTTATATCAAAACTGCCCGTGCGCGGGACAAGCTGCGCCACTGGTTCCGCCAGCAAGATCGCAGCAAGAATCTGGAAGTTGGCCGTGAAGTACTGAACAAGGAACTATCACGTCTGGCAATTCACCCGAAATCGATTGATCTGAATGATTATTGTAGTCACTTCAATGTCAAAACTGGCGATGACATTCTGGTCAATCTGGTCAATGGTGATATCAGCCTGCATGCCCTGATTAATCAGGTGAACCGTCACATGCATCTGGATCAGGATGAGCCTGAGCTGGTGCTGAAACCTGCCCTGAACCCGCGTGCCAGTCATACGCTGTCAGCGCACGGTATTCTGATTGATGGTCTGGATAACGTGGAATTGCATATTGCCCAATGTTGCCAACCCGTGCATGGCGAATCGATTGCCGGCTATATCACTTTGAATCGGGGGGTTAGCATCCATAAGGTCGCTTGTCCGGACTATGTGCGTATGATTTCTCAAGAGCCTGAACGTGCGGTAGAAGCAGACTGGGAAATGCAGCCAACCCGTGGTCAGAGCGTACAGATTGTGGTGGAAGCTTATGATCGACGCGGCTTGCTGAAGGATCTGACCCAAGTCATTTTCTCGGATCAGATCAACATCCGTCAGGTCAATACCATTTCGGAGGCGGACGGTATTGCCAATATGAAGCTGTTGATTGAAGTCAAAGGTCTGGCACAACTTTCCAAACTTTTGGCCCGTCTTGAACAACAACCGGGAATTATCAGTGCACGTCGTCTGGTGCAAGGTACTTAATTTCCATTATGTAAGTTTAAAAAGCCTGCAATTCAATTGCGGGCTTTTTTATTGTAATCTAACTAAATCATATGCATAAAAAATAGACCAGCAGACCGAGATGAGTGTGACTGAAATATTTGAACGTAGACGGAATAACTTGGCCAAGGTCATTGATCTGTTGATCGAGACGCAGCAATTTAAAACTGGCAAAGAGATCTGTGAGCATTTCGGCTTGTCTGCGTCATATATCGCACAATTACTGAATAGCAAACGCCAGATCGGCGAGAAAGCAGCAAGAGAGTTGGAGCAACAACTGGGTCTCAATGCTTTAATCCTGGACCAGTCAGCTGAACCCAAAGTAGAGTTATCTCCACTTTCAGAGCACGGCAGACTATTTCAGATGCAGGTGGTGCAACAGCAGGCATTCGCACTTATTCCTATAGATTCAGCGCTCTCATTCAATCTGGATATTTTTCATCTGCAAGTACAGCATTACGCGATTCAGGTAGCAGGACCGTATTATGTCCCCAGCTTAAAACCGGGCTGGTGGCTGATCTGTGACAAACAGGTAGAGGTGTCCGGATCGGATATTCTTTGTGTGTATCTGCTCAATGGCTTGCAACTTGTTTTGCAACTGGTCAGTGATGCTCAGGATTATTATGAATTTCAAAGTCTGGATGAACACCGACAGGTGATTTTCCAAAAAACTGATATTGAGAAAATTCATCCCGTCATTGCGATTCTTCCCACGGCCAGTATGTTCAAATAGCAGAAATAATTCAGCCCATCATAAGACGGGCTGAACGATGAACATGCAAATAGAACTGATTATGGAATCGGGTTCTCGTCTTCAAATTCTGGCTTCACCTGAACAATAAAGTCCTGACGGTTTAGACCACGCCACAAGGCAAAGGCCGTACCGATATAGATGGACGAATAGGTCCCGACAAAGACACCGACAAACATCGCGATCGAGAACCATTTCAGACCATCACCGCCTATCAGCATCATGGCAAGCACCACCAGCAATAAGGTCATAGAAGTATGAATGGTACGACGCAAGGTTTCAGTCAGGGCGATGTTGACAATTTCGACCGGTTCTGCACCACGAATTTTACGGAAGTTCTCACGGATACGGTCAGAGACCACGATATTATCGTTGAGCGAGAAACCGATGATCGCTAGGAGTGCTGCAAGTACAGTCAGGTCAAATGGCCACTGCATCATCGCAAAAATCCCAAGGGTGACGATAATGTCATGGAATAGCGACAATACTGCACCCATGGCCAGTTTGAACTCAAAGCGGATGGTGACATAGACCAGCATCAGCAGGAGCGCCAGTGCTACAGCACCAGCAGAACGCACATAAAGCTCGTTACCTACCTGACCACCGACGACATCGACCTTTGGTACTTCTGCCGGATTATTTGGCAATTGAGCCGCTGCTGTAACCGCTAGAGTCAAGTCTTCAGCTTCGATATCGTCTTGTACGGGCATACGCACCATCAGATCACGTTCTGAACCGAGGGTTTGAACCACGGCATCATTAAAACCGGCTTTGCTGAGTGCTTGGGAAACCTGTTCCGGTTTGACCGGATTGGCATAATTCAGTTCAGCTGCCACACCACCGGTAAAGTCCAGACCGAGGTTTAGACCTTTGGTGGCAATAAAGAAGATACTCGCAACCGTTAAGAGGATTGAAAACAATGCCGCAGGCATTGCAATCTTCATAAACGGGATAATGCGTTCGTCTTCCGGGCGACCATACTGTTTTTGATCCAGTTGAGTATTTTCAGTCATCATTGATCTCCTTAAATGCTCAACTTTTTCAAGTTACGTTTTTTGCCATAAATGATCTGTACGATTGCACGTGTTACTGTAATGGCAGTAAACATCGAGCAGACAATACCAATCATTAAGGTCACGGCAAAGCCTTTGATCGGACCTGTACCAATCGCGAACAGAATGAATGCTACCAGGAAGGTGGTCAAGTTCGAGTCAAAAATGGTGTTATAGGCCCGGTCATAACCGGCCACAATCGCCTGTTTTGGCGAAGCTCCCCATTTCATTTCTTCGCGTATTCGCTCACAGATCAGTACGTTGGCATCGACCGCCATACCAATGGTAATCACAATACCGGCAATACCCGGCAAGGTCAGGGAAGCACCAATCCAGGACATGACAGTCAGAATCATGGCCAGGTTGAATATCAGGGCAAAGTTGGCAATCAGGCCAAACACGCGGAAGAACACCACCATCCAGATGGCAACCAAGAGGAAACCGATTTGAGTTGAAAGCACCCCTTTGTCGATATTCTCTTGACCCAGACTTGGACCAATCACACGTTCTTCAACAAAGTACATTGGCGCAGCCAACGCACCTGCACGAAGCATTAATGCAAGTTCAGCCGCTTCCTGTGGCGAGTCCAGACCGGTAATACGGAACTGAGAGCCTAATACCGCCTGAATGGTCGCAGCATTAATCACGACAGCTTCAGTATATGGCGTACGGACTTCAGTTTGAGTGCCAGTTGCCGGGTCTTCCACATAGTTAATGCGCTGTTTGTTTTCGATGAACAGCACTGCCATACGTTTACCAACCGCATTACGGGTCGCATCCGACATCAGCTTGCCGCCTGCGCTGTCCAGCGTAATGTTCACTTCTGCACCGCCAGTGTCCTGGCTAAAACCACTGGATGCATTTTGAACACGTTCACCAGTTAAAATACGGTTACGGTTCAGAAGGAGCTGACGACCACTGTCCAGTGATTCATAGGCAAAGACTTCTGTGCCCGGTGGTAATGCACCTGTAGCCTGACCGGTATATGGATCGATGTATTGATCATTTAGGTCAGATACCAGACGGAACTCGAGATTCGCGGTACGGCCCAGGACACGTTTCGCTTCAGCTGTATCCTGCACACCCGGAAGCTCAACCACAATACGGTTACTGCCTTGGGTTTGAACCAGTGCTTCAGCCACCCCTAACTCGTTAATACGGTTACGTAAGGTGGTTAAGTTCTGGTTGACTGCATAAGATTCAATTTCTTGCTTACGCACATCGGTATAGTTCAGACGTAAGGTCGAACCGGTACTGGTTGCAACAGCCTGCTGGGTAAACTCATTGCCGTTACGGCGCAAGAAGTCCATCACTGCAGCACGATCATCATTGTTGGCAAACTGCATCACAATGGTGTTGTTGCTTAAAGTCAGGCTATTAAATTTCAGGTTGTTATCACGTAACTGACGACGGAGATCCGTCGCAGAGGTTTCCATACGCTGGGCAATGGCCTTGTCCATATCCACTTCAAGCAAGAAGTGAACACCACCACGTAAATCCAGACCAAGCTTCATTGGCTTGGCACCAATTTTTTGCAGCCATTCTGGGGTGGTTGGGGCGAGGTTAAGTGCAACCACGTACTCATCACCTAAACCACGACGTAAAGCTTCTTTGGCTTTAAGTTGCGCTTCACTTGAATCTACACGTAATAGGGCCGCATTGTTGCTAAAGCTATTGTCATGAGTGGCAATATTTTCAGTTTTTAAAATTTGCTCTGCTTTTTGTACGATGCTTGCATCAATTTGAGTACCGGCTTTGGCACCCGAAATCTGTACAGCAGGTTCATCTGGATACAAACTTGGCAGGGCATATAAAGTACTGATCACCAGAACAACCAGGATCAGTACATATTTCCATGCTGGGTAACGCATTCGTTTTCTTCTTAAAATGAAAAAGTCGTGCGAGGGCACGACTATTTTTGATTAAAGGTTATTTAAAGTGCCTTCAGGTAGAACTGAGATTACACTTGCACGTTGAACTTTGACTTCTACACCGCGGCTCAATTCAACCACTGCGAAGTCACCTTCAATCTTGGTGATCTTGCCCATTAATCCGCCTGCAAATACTACTTCACTGCCAACGCCCAGACTTTCAACCAAAGCACGGTGTTCTTTGGCACGTTTAGATTGAGGACGCCAGATCAAGAAATAGAAGATTGCAATAAAAACAGCAATCATCAAAAGGTTCGCTATCATGCTTGGTTGTTGTGCAGCTTCACCTGCAGCGTGAGCAGTCGAAATAAAAAGGCTCATTACATTTTCCTAAAATAAAAAAACTGGTGATCAACTGGATAATAAATTGACATATTCCTGCAATTTACATTGTCTTTTTCCTCAGCGCAAATGCTGATGGATTAATCTTGCGGACAAGGTGGCACTTCCAGACCACGGCGGGTATAAAAGTCATGGACAAATTCGTCAAATGTACCGTTGTCTAATGCATCACGCATGGCTTCAGTCAAACGCAGGTAATAGCGCAGATTATGAATCGTACCGAGCATCGAGCCGAGCATTTCCCCACATTTCTCAAGATGGAATAAATAGGCACGGGTAAAATTCTGGCAGGTATAACAGTCGCAATGCGGATCGAGTGGACTCTGGTCATGACGATATTTGCTGTTACGGATCCGCACCAAGCCGTCTGTCACAAAATAGTGACCGTTACGTGCATTTCGGGTTGGCATCACGCAGTCAAACATATCGACACCGCGACGCACCGCTTCCACAATGTCTTCTGGCTTACCGACACCCATTAGATAACGCGGTTTATCTGCCGGCATTTTTTCTGGAAGATAATCCAGTACCTTGATCATTTCCTCTTTTGGCTCGCCCACGGACAGACCGCCAATCGCATAACCATCAAAGTCGATTTCTAGCAGGCCTTTTAAAGATTCATCACGTAAATCTTCATACATGCCGCCCTGAATAATACCGAATAAAGCATTCCGGTTTTTCAGTACGTCATGATGCTGGGTTTTACAGCGTTTCGCCCAGCGCAAAGACAGCTGCAACGATTTTTGCGCTTCTTCATGTGTGGCCGGATAGGGTGTGCATTCATCAAAAATCATCACAATGTCAGAGTTCAGCGTGTGCTGAATATCCATTGAAATTTCAGGAGATAAAAATACTTTTGAACCGTCGATTGGTGAACGGAAGGTTACGCCTTCTTCTTTGATTTTACGCATTGCGCCCAGACTGAAAACCTGGAAGCCGCCTGAATCGGTCAGAATAGGATTGTTCCACTTCATGAATTCATGCAGGCCGCCATGTTCACGAATCACATCAAGGCCTGGACGTAAATACAAATGGAAAGTGTTGCCCAGAATGACCTGAGACTTGATCTCTTTGACATCACGCGGCAACATGCCTTTGACCGTACCATAAGTACCGACAGGCATGAACATTGGAGTTTCTACCACACCATGTTCAAGCGTCAAACGACCACGACGGGCACGACCGGATTGCGCTAACTTTTCAAACTTCATAGGAGTTCCACATCAAGGCGAAAAAACAGTTCGCTGATTGTTCAATGTAAAGGGCGCTATTTTCCTTGATTCTTATGCTAAACGCCAGCATTGTAGAGCATTCGCTCTGTAATTTTATTTATCGATTAATAAATGAAAGATCAGGTGAAATGCGTAAGTTCACAGAAAGCTGCGATAAAGAGCAAATAATCTCTTCCCGGATCAAGGTGCTGCTCATTCAGTGAAAGTTCGGACGGTAATCAAAATTCTGGGTCACACTTTGATCGCGGAAAGGGCGTACCACTTTTTTTCTGAGCAGCATATTGTTAATGATGTTGTGCGGAAAAATCTGGATCTGGTTATTAAACAGCTCGACATTACGGTTATAAATGGTAATCGCAGCACCGACATTTTCATTCTGTTCTTCAATTTCAGCCATCATTTTCAGATAAATATCATTGGCTTTCAGCTCCGGATAATTTTCAATCACCACATTCAGGCTATGCATCAGCTGTTTATTCAGGCTTTCAATGCGCTGTAACTGTCCAATGTCAGCATCCTTGATATTCAGGTTCATGATGTTTTGACGCAGCTCGGTCACTTTTTCTAGCGTGCCTTTTTCGAAACTCGAGTATTGTTCAACCAGTGGTTGCAGCCCGTCCAGAATTTTCAGTTTTTGCCGTTCATAACTGGCAACATCTGACCAGGCCCGAATCGTGGCGTTATGATGACGGACAATACTGTTGCGGATCATGATAATGGCAACAATCACCAGAATCGGGATAATGACAAAAACAATAAATCCCATAAAAGCAGTCCCCAGAAAAATAATTATTTTAAAAACTGAACCAAGTCAGTTTGTAGTTTTTCCAATTCTACTAATTTAAACGTTCTCAGGTGTCCACGCAATGCAGAAATATCTTGGATATTTTGCTTGCGTTCAGGCGCATTAAAAATGTCATGTGGCCCTAAATAGCACAGCACACGTTGTTGGGGATGAAAAATAAGATCGCCTTCACGGTATTGGAAAAATTGACTTAATCGGAGCACAAAACCTGGACTAAGCTGTTTTGCCATTTGCATGGGATCTGTGCCATAAAATTTTAAACGCTGATTGGTGCGTATATCACTGCTATGCCAAGGATGGCGATAAGGTGAGGGGAAGGGACGTCTTGATGTGCTAATGGCAAGCCCTTGCACAGAGACATCAAAGACAAATGCACCCCACAAATTTTTATGTTGTTCAATGAGTTTGACGGTATTGCCATTTTTATCAATGGTTTTAATTTCATCTACATAGTGGTATTCAAACAACAAGACTTGGTGTTCTTGTTCATTTTCATCTAACCATGTGGTACTGGCATAACGTGAGATGTCATTGCGTAATGAGCCACGTTCAAAAACAGGAAAAAGGCGTTTTAAATTGCCAATAAATTGCCGAGGATTAAGTGGCATTGAAATATGTTGTGGCTGTTGTTGAAAGTGGAGGTGATATTTATGTGTCAGCACACGTTCTTCTAAATAATCAATTACATCATTGATGTAGCACTCTTGCTCATAAATCAGATAGGCCCAAAACAACATGCCAAAACCCAAGGCAAAATTGCATTGCAGCCAGAAATTGTGCGGTGCAATGATAAGGCTGAATACTTGCATCAAACCAAAGAGTGCCAAGAACCACGGTAGGGTGTTTTCAAATTTTAGAGAAATTGAGCCTTGCCATGGATGCAAGCCATTAAGAATGTCCTGATGGCTTTTGGCATCACTCGATAAGTGCCACAGCCGATCGATATTTTTAAACACCACTGCATTTTTCTTGCGGCGAATATGAATGGACTGCTGTACAGACTCGATCGGCATGGGCAATAGCTCTCAGTTATTTCACCTGATCAATCAGCATGGCATCGCCATAACTGAAGAAGCGATACTTGCTGTCTACCGCATGCTTGTAAGCATCCAGAATATTGTCACGGTTAGATAAGGCAGATACCAGCATTAACAGGGTTGATTCTGGAAGATGGAAGTTGGTAATCAAACGATCGACGACTTTGAACTGATAACCCGGATAGATGAAAATCTGGGTATCACCGGTCCAGCCTTTGAGTTCACCGCCATTGGCCTGAGCTGCACTTTCAGTTGCGCGTGTGGCTGTGGTACCTACAGCAATCACTTTATTGCCACGTTCTTTGGTGGCTTTAATCAGCTCCATAGATGCATCAGACACTTGGCACCATTCGCTGTGCATGATGTGATTTTCAATATCGCTGGTGCGCACCGGTAAAAATGTACCTGCGCCAACATGCAAGGTTACGAAAGTTTTTTGAATGCCTTTTTCTCCCAGCTTTTTCAATAAATCTTCGTCAAAGTGCAATGATGCGGTCGGGGCGGCAACACTGGCAATTTTAGTCGGGTCGTTAAAGACAGTTTGATAGCGTTCTGTATCAATTGCCTCTGCTTCACGGTTAAAGTAAGGTGGAATAGGCAGGGCGCCGTATTGATCCAGCACATCTAGAATCGGTTGAGAAAATTCAACAATAAACAGGTTTTCATGACGGCCTTGTACGGTTACTGTCACTGCATCGGGTCCGATAAATAGTTCTGCACCTGCTTTAGGTGAGTTGCTAGCTTTGATATGACAGTGTGCAATGAACTGATCCATCATACGTTCAACAAGAACTTCGACTGCACCCCCTGAGGCACGTTTACCTTTGAGGCGGGCTTTCATCACTTTAGTATCGTTTAGTACCAATAAGTCGCCTTCATTCAGTAAATCGAGAATGTCAGTAAACTGATGGTCATGATATTGGCCTTGGGCATCGAGGTGAAGCAGACGGGAGGCACTACGGGTTTCCAGTGGATAACGAGCAATCAGCTCATCGGGGAGATCAAAATTAAAATCAGAAAGTTGCATGATGATTTACGCTAAAAAAACTGCGGCTAGTATAAACTTTTTTCTTTTTTATGGCGGGAATTGCTCGATTTTAATACGAAAAAATGCCATTTGTTTTAAAATTAAACAAATGTAAATATTCTGCGTTGACAGTGCTGAGAAATCGCGTATTATACCTTTCATCCACTCCCGAGGTGGTGAAATTGGTAGACGCGGCGGACTCAAAATCCGCTGTCAGAGATGACGTGTCGGTTCGAGTCCGACCCTCGGGACCAAAATTCTAAAAAACCCCAAGCATATTCAGTCTTGGGGTTTTTTATTGCCTGAAATTTATAAAAATTAAAATGATGCATCATTTCAACTGTACCTTTTAAATTGTTTGTGTTTTGGAATATCCGATTACTTTGGCAAATAAGTACCTGCATAAATCCCTAGGTGAAAAACTCAAGATATAAAAAAACCGGCCCCAAGGACCGGTTTTTTAAATCATCTTTAAGCTTTCATGCGATTACGCAGCAAAAGACTCAAGGATTGAGTTTAATGTAGCGCTTGGACGCATTACTGCACCCACTTTCGCTGGATCTACTGCGTAGTAACCACCGATGTCTACAGATTTACCTTGAACTTCGTTCAGCTCAGCAATAATCTTCGCTTCGTTGTCAGCAAGTGCTTGTGCAATCGGCGCAAATTTCGCTTTAAGTTCAGCATCTTCGTCTTGAGCAGCCAGTGCTTCAGCCCAGAATTTAGCAAGGTAGAAATGGCTGCCACGGTTGTCTAGTTCACCAGTACGGCGTGAAGGAGACTTGTCGTTGTCAAGAAGTTGACCTGTTGCCTGGTCAAGTGTCTTCGCAAGAAGTTTCGCACGTGCGTTGTCTTCTTTGATGCCAAGCTCTTCAAGAGATACAGCAAGAGCCAAGAACTCACCTAAAGAATCCCAACGTAAGTGGTTTTCTTCTACAAGCTGTTGTACGTGTTTAGGCGCAGAACCGCCTGCACCTGTTTCGTACATGCCGCCACCAGCCATCAAAGGCACGATAGAAAGCATTTTCGCAGAAGTGCCCAGTTCCATAATTGGGAACAGGTCTGTCAGGTAGTCACGCAGGATGTTACCGGTTACAGAAATGGTATCTAAGCCACGCGCAACACGCTCAAGTGTGTAGCGCATCGCACGTACTTGAGACATAATCTGGATGTCTAGACCGTCAGTGTCGTGATCTTTCAAGTAAGTTTGAACTTTCTTGATCAATTCGTTTTCGTGTGGACGGTACGGGTCTAACCAGAAGATTGCTGGCATGCCAGAGTTACGTGCACGCGTTACAGCAAGTTTCACCCAGTCGCGGATCGGTGCGTCTTTCACCTGACACATACGCCAGATGTCGCCTTGCTCCACGTTTTGAGACATCAACACTTCGCCAGTTTCAAGGTCAGTGATGTTTGCAACACCTGCTGCTGGAATTTCGAAAGTCTTGTCGTGTGAACCGTATTCTTCAGCTTTTTGAGCCATCAAACCAACGTTAGGCACAGTACCCATCGTACGTGGGTCGAAATTGCCGTTCCACTTACAGAAGTTGATCATTTCCTGGTAAATACGCGCGAATGTAGATTCAGGCATTACCGCTTTACAGTCATAAGGCTTGCCATCGGCACCCCACATTTTACCGCCAGTACGGATCATTGCAGGCATAGATGCATCTACAATAACGTCGTTTGGAGAATGGAAGTTGGTGATGCCTTTTGCTGAGTCAACCATCGCAAGAGCAGGACGGTGTTCTTGACACGCATGTAAATCTTCGATGATTTCTTCACGTAAAGAAGTCGGAAGCGTTTCGATTTTTTCGTAAAGACCCGCCATACCGTTGTTCACGTTAATGCCGAGTTCGTCGAATAGTTTCGCATGCTTTTCAAACGCGTCTTTGTAGTAAATCTTCACACAGTGACCGAATACGATCGGGTGTGAAACTTTCATCATGGTCGCTTTAACGTGTAAAGAGAACAAGATGCCAGCTTCTTTACAATCTTCTAATTCTTTTTCATAGAAGTCGCAAAGTGCTTTTTTGCTCATGAACATTGAATCGATGATTTCGCCGTCTAGAAGCGCAACTTTTGGCTTAAGAACGATGGTTTCACCAGAGGTAGTGATCAATTCCATTTTCACATTGCGTGCACGGTCTAAAGTCATTGACTTTTCACCATGGTAGAAGTCGCCTTCTTGCATGTGAGAAACGTGAGTTTGTGACCAAGGCTTCCATTCACCCATAGAATGTGGGTGTTTTTTCGCGTAGTTTTTAACTGCAGCTGGTGCACGACGGTCAGAGTTACCTTCACGTAGAACAGGGTTAACTGCTGAACCTAAACATTTGCTGTAACGTACTTTAAGTGCCTGTTCTTCTTCAGTTGCCGGATTCTCAGGATAGTCAGGAATCGCATAGCCTTTCGATTGAAGTTCTTTGATACAAGCAGTCAGCTGCGCAACTGACGCACTGATATTCGGGAGTTTGATAATGTTCGTGTCTGGATCTTGTGTAAGACGACCTAGTTCTGCGAGGTTGTCAGTTACCTTTTGCTCATCGCTGAGATAGTCAGAGAATTCTGCGAGCACACGTGCAGCTACAGAGATGTCAGTTTTAACAATCTCTACACCAGCAGGCTTAGTAAAGGTCTCAATGATCGGCAGCAGTGAGTAAGTCGCCAGTAGTGGCGCCTCATCAGTCAGTGTGTAAATGATTTGTGACTTTCCACCAGCCATATATAGCCCCTTGCGTTGGATTGAGTTTCTGAGGCCCGAACTTTTGGCTCAGCCTCGTTGAACCGATTTGCTTAAATAAAAACATTGAGAGTATCGTCCTTCAGCGCTTTTCAGTCAACGAAATATGCTTTCATATTGAAATTCGGGCGAAAATTCGTACAGATTTGTGCAGTTTAGCCGTGTTTATGTTTTGTACAAAAAACAATCCTTCTGTGGCTGCAAATCCCGATGTAAATGCTTGGAAATGAGCCACTAGCGAAATGTATCCCCTAAAAAAGACTTTTCTAGCCTGAGAGTGAATTGAGAAGGAATAAAGCTGATCTTGCATAGATAACGATTCCAGAACCTGTTTTGCATAAATTCATACCTCAGTCTGTCAATCTAGCTCTGGAAGATGACACCATAATTACAAAATGGCTTTGCGCTATACTGGTCGACATACATCCATTCATTTTGAAAGATCGACACGAATAAGGAAATACTATGCCCAGCCTGTTTATTGTGATGCTTGGTGGCCGTCATGCCCGTGCCAATACAGAAGTTCATGATGTGGTTCTGGCAGTAGGAGAGAGTCTGGAAGATACCTATCCGCAATTGAAAAATGCCTGGTTTGCGGAGCAGAAAGGTCTGCATATTGATGCCTGGGCAAAAATTAACGGGCTGGAGTTCGAGGGGAAATCCTATGCGCTGCAATTTACTGATGCTGCTCCGAACCAGGCCGATGAAAAACTTTGGCTGATTAATCTGGGTGGTTATGATCCACGCGAGTTTGGCGAGCTGCATCGTTATGTGCTGGTGGTTGCACAGAATGCCATGGTGGCTAAACAGCGCGGTAAAGCCTACTTCGCCCGGCACTGGCAAAAACAGCATACCGACAGTGTACTGGATGTAGATGACTGTCTTGCAATTGATCAGGTCTATGGCCGCTATGTCCAACTGGTAGAAGGCAGCTTTAGTGACAATCACTGGGAAAATACCTATCTCACCATTTAAAGTTGTCTATAAAAGAGAAAGTTTCTTCCGGCTGAAGGATTCGATAAGCGGTTTAAAAAATAACTTTATCAAAATTTAATAATTGGCATAATACTGTCAAGGAAAAAACAGTTTTGACTGAGATGGAATGTCTTAAATGGATTTAATTCAGGCAAATGGACAACCGCGTTATGGACGTTTCAAGGAGCTTCCAAAAAGTATTGACTATCAGGCATATCAATACAAGAATCCTTATGGCCATGTGCTGTCAGGCTGGCGTAAGCATCTAAAATATAAGAAATTCAAATTCTGTAGTATTCAGCACGAGCATTATACCATTGGACTGGCGATTGCCGATATTGCATGGGCAGGGCATGGCTTTGTTTATGTCTATAACCATATGAACAATGAAGTGCTGGAATGGAATGCGATTAATTTCCTGTCCCGTAACACTGTGCTGGATGAACAGCCGCTGTTTAATCATAGTTATTTTCACAAGTCACCTTTTCAGATCGATATCCAGCATGCCAACGGCGTGCGTTATATCAACGTCAGCAAATATGGTGAAATTAAACTCAGTGCCCGGATTTTCTGTGCTGGAACCGATCCACTGAGTATGTGCAGTCCGACTGGCATCAACGGCTGGACCTATACCCAGAAACTGACCACTTTGGGCTGTGAAGGCTTTTTCATTAACAAGCAGGGACAAACCATCCAGTTTAATGAACGCAGCTTTGCCTCATTAGATGATACGTGTGGCTTTTTACGCCCGGAAACCGCCTGGTTCTGGCTGTCCTGTAATTTCTGGGATGTGAACCATAACCGGATTGGGCTTAATCTGGCTTCGGGCGTGAATGAAAGTTTTGGCAACGAGAACTGTCTGTGGGTCAATGGAAAAATTTATCCACTGGCCGATGTGCTGTTCCAGCAGGAATCGGAAAACCAATGGACGATTCAGTCGCTGGATGAAAGATTGAATCTGATGGTCAGCACAGGCTGGCGCCGTTATGAAAATCTAAACCTGCGTCTGGTCGGGAGCCAGTTTAGTCAGTGGCAAGCCAAGGTTTCCGGAACGATTCAGCAAGATGATCAGGAAATTATTTTACTAAATGAATATGCCTTGCTTGAACAGCATTATGCCAAGTGGTAAATGTACAGGCATAAGACATAAAAAAAGCCTTCAATTTTGAAGGCTTTTTGATTTGAACTTAATCTTTGGCAGCCTGCCAGAAGGCTTCACCGGCCTGAATAGGATCATTGGTTTCGGCTAGAGTTTTTACCCAGACATCATATTGGGCAATGACCGGATGCTGGGAAGGATGGAAGTCTTTTTTAAACCAGTCCCGATATTGTGTACCCATACGGGTCAATTTCCCGTTACGGCCAAAAAACCAGGGCAGTCCTTTTAAGTTCATTTGCAAACGTTGTAATGGCGTGAATCCATCATGTTTAAGCATGATGTTGGCGCGGTATATGGTAAAGCTGAACATGAGCAGGGTAGTAATCACCAAGCTATATTTTCGCAGAAGCTCTGGAGTTTTTGCTACATCTTTCATCACATCAAAAGCCACATCACGATGTTCCATTTCTTCAATGGCATGCCATGCAAACATGGCACGAACAAAAGGATGGGCATCTCTTAACGTATCTTTCTGTCCAAAAAAAGTCTCGGCCATTAGCGCAGTCAGATGCTCTGCGGCAGCAGTTACCGCGATATTGTATTCAGGTGAGCGGTTTTTCAAGTCGTAATTCATCATGTAATTCAGGCGCTGAATGAACTGATCTACGGGCATGCCTTGCTCGCGCATCAGCTGATTCATTTTTTCATGGGTCATGCCATGCTGCGCTTCCTGACGAATAAAATCTGCAACACGCTGCTGCAGTTCCGGGTCTGTGATCTGATCGCGGAACAGGCGTACACTCTGAATAAAATAGCGCTCACCATCAGGAAAGGTCAGGCTCAGGGCATCGAACATGCGGGTCAGAAAGGGATCGCCGCCCAACCAGTAGCGTGGAATTTCATCCAGTTTAAAATCAAGCTGGGTCCGTACTACGGGCTTTATCAAAGATTTTAATACTGCATTCATCTTGTACGTTCTTTTTTATGATGATGCGAACAGTATGTCGGGGAATCCTGTAATTGTTTTGACATAGCTTGCCAATTTTTATACATTTTATGCCAAATGAAAATAAAACTGCTCAGACTAAAGCAGGCAGCGAGAAGTGCGCATGCAAGAAATTAAAATATCCAATGGTTATATTCAACTCTGGGCGACCTATCTGCGCGGTCTGCAAATTGAGCCTTTGGAAGCTGACTTTCTGCAAGAACTACATGAAGTGCTTGTCCCCCTGATTGATCAGCCTTTTGCCACACAAGTGCCTCTAGAATTATTGAATCAGCTTCTTTTAACAACCCGGCAGTATTTAAACTGTCCGCAGCTGATTTTCGAGATTGTACAAGTCATTCGCCCAGAACATTTTGGTGTGCTCGGTTATATGGCTTCGCGGAGCAGCAGCGTTGCGGAAATGATTTGCCATATCATGCGTTTTCAACGACTGGTGGTTGATGGCGGTGAGTTTGTACCTTTGCAGTTGAAGCAGCATGAATGCAGTATTGAATTATACTGGGCCTATCTGGACGAAAAATATAATCTGCTAAATGAACTGACCATGGCCGCGATGGTGCAGTTGGGACGTGTCATTTTACAGGATCATCAACTGTTAGTCCGTTGTGTACGCTTTGTCCATGCGCCCGATAGGGGACAAATGCATTATCAAAAGTTTTTCGCCAGCGAGGTGAAATTTTCCCAAGCCTACTACGGCATAGAACTGGATTTACAAGGACTGGCACATCGGTCTGAGCAGGCAGATCCTATGCTGTTACAGTTGCTGGTGCATCAGGCAGAACAGGCCATTGCAGCCAAGCCACTAGTTGAGAATCATCTGGAACAGGCCCAGCAAATGATTGCCGAACAGCTCCGTACCCGGCATCAGGCCATTAAAGTTGAACAGCTTGCCCGGCAGTTGCTGATGTCGACACGGAGTTTGCAACGCTTATTCAGCACACATGGCACCTCATTTAAAAAACTGCTGGAACAGCAGCGGATTAAACGTTGCGAGCTGCTGTTGCAACAGGGAATGGGGTTGAGCGAGATCGCTGAGCAGCTGGATTATTCTGACCAGTCGGCATTGGCACGGGCCTACAAGGCAGCCACCGGACAGACATTGTTAGAGCGCAAAAGGCAGTTACACCAACAGCGCAGCTAAAAAAAGCGACCCAAACAGGTCGCTTTTTTATTTGAAGAAAATGGTGAGGTTAAGCGCTGGCTTTGATCTTGGGGAATCTAAATGCAATCGCCGCAATCGCAAAAATGGCCAGAATCCAGCAATAGTACACACCACCAATCAGTTCAACCGGTGAGATTTTTGCAATAGAACAGGCCAGTAGTAACTGTGCGCCATAGGGAATCAACCCTTGCACCACACAGGAGAAAATATCCATCAGTGCCGCAGAACGCTTGGGATCTACACCGTATTCTTTGGCAACTTCACGTGCCATATCTCCAGACAGAATAATCGCCACGGTATTATTGGCCACAAAAATATTCGAAAATACTACCAAGAAGCTGATCCCGATTTCGCCAGCACGTTGCTGACCGACTTTAAACAGACGGGTCAGGCTATAAATACGCTCGATCAGCCAGCGTAAACCGCCTTCACGTTGCATGATCGCCGACAGGCCACCCAGGAACATGGACAATAATGCCACTTCAAACATGCCGACAAAGCCATCATAAATTGAAGTATTCAGTTTGAGCAGATCAAATTCAGCTGTGGCAAACAGGCCAAACAAGCCGGAAAGTAGTACCCCAATGGTCAGCACAGCCAGAACGTGTAAACGGCTAAAGGCTAAAATAAATACGGCGATATAAGGTAAGACCAGAAGCCAGTTGAAGTCCTTGTATTCCACTGCATTGCTACTACCGCTACTCAACACGTAAATCAAAATAGTCACGATTGAGGCAGGAACCGCAATCCAGACATTGACTCTGAATTTGTCACGCAGTTGTACGCCCTGACTGGTCGTTGCAGCAATGGTGGTATCCGAGATCATTGAAAGATTGTCACCGAACATGGCACCACCAACGACCGCACCAACCGCATAAACTACATTGATCTCGGTGACCTCGGCAAATCCAAAAGCGATCGGCGCACAGGCTGCAATGGTGCCCATGGAGGTACCCATAGCCGTGGCAATAAAGGCCGAGATCACAAACAGCATCGGCAGAATAAATGTGGGTGGAATCACCGACAAGCCCATCTGCACAGTGGCATCCACACTGCCAATGGCACTACTGACGCTGGCAAAGGCACCGGCCAGCATAAACACCATAAACATCAGGATTAAGTTCGGATGACTGGCACCTCTGATGAATTCCTCAATGCCTTGGTTAAGTTTACCGCGATACACTAATGCAGCCAAGATAATCGCAGGCAGGGCAGCCACAGGCGCTTTCACCTGATAGAACGCGAACTCGGTTCCGATCAGGGAATGATAGATTCCGCTACCCAAAAATATGGTTAAAAATACAATAAGCGGCAGCAGTGCAATGGCGCGTGCCTGCACTGTCGCCTCAGAATCAGTCTGCATAGGAGATAAAAAAGTAAGAGAATAGGACTAGTATAAAGCAGGTTTTGCAATTTCAGAAAACTTTATATGAATGCGCTAACATCTGCATTTTTATTAATTTTTATATGATAAAAATAAGTTTATCTAAATATTCAAGATTTTAGGTAATAGCAAAATTAGGCATCTTTGATCATTGTGAAAAAAATCAAAATAATCGTAAATAGACCCTTCCGAATTGTTTTGAAATCTTCGCACAGGAAATGAAGTACTCGAGGTCGGTATCGCAGACTGTTCATTGGACAAAAAATAGCGTTACAATGCGATGTCTTGTATTTCTACATAGTCAATGCCTCAAGTTTGAAACACGTTAAGGAAAATATCACCCTATGTCACGTTTAGCCGCCCGATTTGCACAACTTAAATCTCAACAGCGTAAAGCTTTAGTTTCTTATGTAATGGCTGGTGATCCGCATCCAGAAATTACGGTGCCTTTGTTGCATGAGATGGTGGATGCGGGTGTCGACGTGATTGAGCTGGGACTTCCTTTCTCAGACCCGATGGCAGATGGACCGGTGATTGCGCTGGCGGCTGAACGTGCTCTGGCTGGTGGGACCAATACACTGGATGCACTGCATATGGTGAAAGAATTTCGCTTGAAAGACCGCGAAACACCAGTGGTGCTGATGGGTTATCTGAATCCGGTTGAAGTAATTGGCTATGAAAAGTTTGTGGCTTATGCCTATGAATGTGGAGTAGACGGCGTACTACTGGTGGACTTACCGCCAGAAGAAGCAAAAAGTCTGGGTGAAGTACTGGAAAAATATGACATGGATCAGATTTTCCTGCTGGCACCAACTTCAACCGATGCACGTATTCAACATGTAGCAAAACAGGCCAGCGGCTTTATTTACTATGTGTCACTGAAAGGCGTGACCGGTGCAGCAACTTTAGATGTTTCTGAAGCTGCTGCACGCATTCAAAAGATTAAAGCTGTGACTGATGTTCCTGTAGGCGTAGGTTTCGGTATCAGTGATGCTGCATCTGCGAAAGCGATGGGTGTTGCTGCCGATGCAGTTATTGTGGGTAGTGCGTTTGTAAAGCAGTTTGCAACGCTCGCACCAGAACAAGCCGTTATTGCAACGGTGAATAAAGTCAAGGAGCTTCGAGCAGCGCTCGATGAGTTAGTATGAGTCAACAACTGAAATCAGGCAAAATTCTGAGCCCATCGACCCCATGGACGGAGCGCACTGTTCCGGGCATTCAGGTACCCGATGAGCAAACGGCATATAAAGCGACATTTACCGAGCCTACGATTGAGTGCCCTGAATGTCATGCATTGGTGACCCGTACTGCCATGTCATTCAATGCCTATGTCTGTCCGCAATGTGATGAACATTTGCGTATGAAAGCCCGTGAGCGTCTGAACTGGTTCTTTGACCAGGTACAAACAGAGCTGGGTCAGGAATTTGTAGCCAAAGATCCACTGAAATTTGTCGATAGCAAAGCCTATCCAGACCGTATGGCTGAAGCGCAAAAGAAAACCGGTGAAACTGAAGCACTGGTCGTGATTCAAGGTTTGCTGAAAGGCGTACCGATGATTGCCTGTGCGTTTGAATTCGACTTCATGGGCGGTTCGATGGGTACAGTAGTGGGTGACCGCTTTGTTCAGGCGGCAGAACGTGCGATTGAAACCCGTCAGCCCCTGATCTGTTTTGCTGCTTCTGGTGGTGCACGTATGCAGGAAGGCATGTTGTCCCTGATGCAAATGGCGCGTACTTCGGCTGCGATCCAGCGTTTAAAAGAAGCAGGTCTGCCTTATGTGGTCGTACTGACTCATCCGGTATACGGTGGTGTAACTGCCTCATTGGCAATGTTGGGTGATGTACATCTTGCCGAACCGAAAGCGATGATTGGCTTTGCCGGTAAACGTGTGATCGAACAGACCGTACGTGAAAAACTGGAAGAACCGTTCCAGCGCGCGGAATATTTGCTTGATCATGGGGTAATCGATCAGATTGTTCACCGTCACGCATTACGTGATACAGTTTATCGTATCGTTACGAAGTTGATGAATTTGCATTGAACACAGCACCCTTAGCAACAGATTCTTTAAATACATGGCTCGATTATTGGAGCCATGTTCACGTTACGGGTATTGATTTAGGTCTGGAACGTGTCATTCCGGTGGCTGAAAAGCTGGGCGTGACATCTCCAGAGGCCAAAGTGCTGACGGTGGCAGGAACCAATGGTAAGGGTTCAACCACTACCACACTGGCCGCGATTCTGAATGCGCAAGGCTTCAAGGTCGGGCTGTATCAATCTCCACATGTGTATCGCTTTAATGAACGCGTGAAATTACGCGGCATTGAGGTGGAAGATCAGTTGCTGATTGATGCTTTTGTTCAGGTCGATCAGGCTCGTCGCGAATGCGGTTTGAGCCTGTCTTTCTTTGAAGCCACCACACTGGCCGCCTTTGTGATTTTTAAAGATCAGTGCTGTGATGTCTGGGTACTGGAAGTCGGCCTGGGCGGCCGTCTGGATGTGGTCAATGTGGTCAATCCCGATGTTGCGGTAATTACCAATATTGGTCTGGATCATACCGACTGGCTTGGTGACACCATCGAGAAAATTGCTTTTGAAAAGGCCGGAATTATCCGCCCGGATATTCCCGTGGTATTTGGTGGACAGCAACAGATCCCGCAAGCCATTCTGGATACATCCCAAGAATGCAATGCGCCCTTGTATGCAATCAACCGGGATTATTTTTATGAAGCGTTTGAAGATGGCCAAAGCTGGGCTTTTGCTTCTTCGGGTACAACCTTAAAATTCCCAACAGGATCGCTGGCGCTGGATAATATTTCTACCGCCGTGGCCGCCATCCTGCTGAGCGGATTAAACGTCAGCCAGCAGGCAATTGCACAAGGCATTCAAACGGCAAAATTGCCGGGACGGTTTGAAATCCGTCAAATCCAGAATAAAACCGTGATTTTTGATGCCGGGCATAACCCGCATGGGGTCGAATTTCTGCTGAAACAGTTGCGAAGTTATTTAAATTATAATCAAAAATATAATGAAGTTATTTGCGTATTTTCAATGCTGGCAGATAAAGATATAAATTCTGTCGCCAAGTTATTGAAAGACACAGTTCAATTGTGGAAAATTGCACCATTATCCGTTCCGCGTGCGGCAGAGGTCACAGTTTTGGCTGATGCTTTAAGCGGTGAGGCGGTAGAACAATTTGACAATGTAAAATTAGCTTTTAAATCAGCACTGGATCAAACAGATAATAATCAGCTGATTTTGGTATGTGGATCATTTCATACCTTAGAAGCGGTATGGGAGTATTTGGAAGAATGTCAATGAATAACAAACAGCGCTGGATGGGCGGTGTTGTTTTACTCGGTGGTGGTGTTTTATTGGCAGCATTACTCCTGAAAGGCCAAGATGAAATCAATCATGACCGTCAGCAAAATCCGGCACAGGCTGCGGAAGTTGAAAATAAAGAGACAGGCAATCATTCGCTCGGTTCTTTGACGGTCGATGTGGAAACAGAAAAGCGTTTACTTGAACAGCAACGTCGTGACCGGGAAAAATCGGTTGCAGAGCAGGAAGCACGTGCAGCCGAATTTTTAGCGATGCAACAGCAGGCTGAAGCAGATGCTGCGCGTAAAGCGGCTGAAGAATATGCTGCCCTGAATGCACACCGTATGGGACAACAAAGTTCCGATAATATTCCGCCAGAACTGGTGGAAGACGAACAGGCCAAGCAGAAACGTCTGGCTGAAGAAAAAGCACTGCAAGAAAAAAAGTTAGCCCAGCAGCAGCTGGACCAACAAAAAGCCAATAGTTCTACTGATGCAGCCAAGAAAGAAGCAGAGCGTAAAGTGGCTGAAAGCAAAGCTGTAGAAGAAAAACGCAAGTTAGAGCAGCAGCAAAAAGCCGAAGCAGAACGTAAGGTGGCTGAAACAAAACGTAAAGCCGAGGAAGAGCGTAAAGCGACTGAAAAGAAAGAAGCTGAACGTAAAGCTGCCGAGGAAAAACGTAAAGCCGACGAAAAGCGTAAAGCTGAAGAAGCCAAGAAGAAAGCAGAAGCTGAACAGGCACGTAAACTTCTGGAAGGAGAAGAGGACAAGCAATGGATGGTGCAGGTGGCACTGGCTGCGAATGAAGCCAATGCAGATGCGGTGGCAGCCAAGCTGCGTGCCAAAGGTTACAAGGTCACCAAAAGTCCTACTTCTAAAGGCATACGTATCATGGTTGGACCCTCTAAAGACCGTGATACTGCAGACGCACTCCGCAAGAAAATCGCGTCTGATGCCAGCCTGAACATGAAATCAGCCTGGGTGAATGACTGGGTGCCGCTAGATAAGCGTTAATTCTCTTACTTAACCGAAGTTTCTGTAGATGGATTCGTGAGTTGCTCGCGAATCCATCTTACATTTTCAGGGATAAATAATTTTTCAATATTGCGCCAAATGGAATGAAAGCCATAACCGCCATGCTTCATTTCCCGTACTGCGTCTTCAATGCGCCAGTTCTGGAAAATAATCCGGTACATGGCCACACTGGCACCGGTACGGTCTGAACCGTGATAACAATGCAGTAAAACTTTTTGGTTGTTTTGTTGTGCTTGCTGGATCAGTAACATAACTTTCAATAAATCTTCCCGATCAAGTGCCCAAGTATGGATGGGTACATGATGCAGCTGAAATTTTTCATTGCTTAAAATGATGCTGTCTTGATCCCGTGAACGTAAATTAATAACCACATCGATGTGATGCTGTTTTAATAAAGAAATAAGTTCGGATGAAGGCTGTTCACTACGATAGACAAAATTACTGATTTGATGAAAATTATATTCCTGATGAATTGCCTTTCCCCAATGCTGAGGACGTTCATGCGCAGGCAGGGCGGGCGTGGTCACACAACCTGTGGTCAGGAGGTAGCCACTCATCATGATTGGAAATATACAGATTTTCATACAAACCCTGATTGTTGTTTTTGTCCCTTAAAGTTTAAAGTGAATACGAGATTTTGAATATAAAAAAGCCTATTCGAAGACAGGCTTTATAGTGATAGTTCTCTTATTTTTTATGATAGCGCTTTTAATTTTGCTCAGGCTGCGGCGTAAGCCTTAAATAAGGCGTTACCGCAGTATAACCTTTAGGGAAGCGTTGCTTAATCTCGTCCTCATCTTTTAATGAAGGAACGATCACGACATCCTCACCCTGCTGCCAGTTTGCTGGCGTGGCCACTTTATGTTTATCGGTGAGTTGCAGGGAGTCTATGACACGCAAGATTTCATGGAAATTACGCCCTGTCGATGCAGGGTAGGTAATAATTAAACGGACTTTTTTGTTGGGATCGATGACCACTAAAGAACGAACTGTTAGCGTTTCGCTGGCATTCGGATGGATGAAGTCATACAGCTCGGAGACTTTACGATCCTGATCGGCAATAATTGGGAAATTGACTGTGGTATTCTGGGTTTCATTGATGTCTTTAATCCAGCCATGATGTGATTCAACATCATCGACCGACAGGGCAATCGCTTTCACGCCACGTTTTGCGAACTCGTCTTTCAGTTTTGCGGTATAGCCAAGTTCAGTCGTACATACTGGTGTATAGTCGGCAGGGTGTGAAAATAAAATGCCCCAGCTATCGCCCAGAAAATCATAAAAATTAATCAGGCCTTCACTGGATTGCTGTTCAAAATTCGGTGCGGTATCGCCTAGACGTAAACTCATCTTTTTGCCTCAATTGGTTTTTTAATGGAGAGATAAGATTTAATATGACCCAATATTTATATAATTAAAAATAGTGTTTTTATCTTTCTTTATGAATAAACTGCATAAGCAAGATATCCATCTATCCAGAAGTGCAAAAATCAGTCAATTAATTGACTATGTTGCACAGGGAAAATTTGCTACATTACTTTGCCTTAGATCTTAGGGCTAGAACTAAGGATCAGATTTTTTTAGCGGTTTTACAGCAAAACCCTTGTAGTTCAAATTTCTAGCACCATAATAACGACTAAGAACATATTCATTTGACAAGCAAGATTTAGAGAGTCTATTCATGTTGGCAAGTCTGATCGGAGGAATCTTCGGTACCAAAAATGAGCGCGAACTCAAACGCATGCGTAAAATCGTAGACAAGATTAATGCGCTCGAGCCGACGATATCATCCCTGAGCGATGCAGACTTATCTGCAAAAACTGAAGAATTCAAACAACGATATAATAAGGGTGAAACCCTTGATAAATTACTTCCTGAAGCATTTGCAGTCTGTCGTGAAGCCGCTAAGCGAGTGATGGGTATGCGTCATTATGACGTGCAGCTGATCGGCGGTATTACCTTGCATGAAGGCAAAATCGCAGAGATGCGTACCGGTGAGGGTAAAACCCTGATGGGTACTTTGGCCTGCTATCTGAATGCCATCAGTGGTCAAGGTGTGCATGTCATTACCGTGAACGATTATCTGGCACAGCGTGATGCCGAGTTAAACCGTCCATTATTTGAATTTTTGGGTTTAAGCATCGGTATCATTTATTCCATGCAAAATCCGATGGAAAAAGCTGAAGCTTATCGTGCCGATATTACTTACGGTACCAATAACGAATTCGGTTTTGACTACCTGCGTGACAATATGGTGTTCTCGCTGGCCGAGAAAAAGCAGCGTGGTCTGATCTATGCCATTATCGATGAGGTCGATTCGATCCTGATTGATGAAGCACGTACCCCGCTGATTATTTCTGGTCAAAGTGAAGACTCTTCGCAGCTTTATGCAGCCATTAATAATATTCCACCAAAGTTAAAACCACAGACAGAAGAAAAAGTGCCGGACGGTGGTCACTTCTGGATTGATGAAAAACAGCGTTCAGTTGAAATTACTGAAGTAGGCTTTGAAACCATTGAAAGTGAACTGATTGAAATGGGCCTGCTGGCTGAAGGTGAGAGCCTGTATTCAGCGGCGAACCTGAACCTGTTACATCATGTCACTGCAGCGATTCGCGCCCATTATCTTTATCAACGCAATGTGCAATACATCATTAACGATGGTGAAGTGATTATTGTCGATGAAAATACCGGTCGTACCATGCCGGGACGTCGTTGGTCTGAAGGTTTGCATCAAGCCGTAGAAGCCAAAGAAGGACTGGAAATCCAGCCGGAAAACCAGACTCTGGCAACCACAACCTTCCAGAACTATTTCCGTCTGTATAAAAAACTGTCCGGTATGACCGGTACTGCTGATACTGAAGCAGCGGAAATGAAAGAAATTTATGGTCTGGATGTGGTGCTGATTCCGACGCACCGTCCAATGATCCGGGATGACCAGAACGATTTGATTTATCTAAATCGTGAAGGAAAATATAACGCCATTATTCAAGAAATTCAGCGTGTGCATGAAGCAGGTGTTGCGCCAATTCTGATTGGTACAGCCACCATTGAAGCGTCTGAAATCCTTTCGGACAAGCTAAAAGCAGCTGGCATTGAACATGAAGTGCTAAATGCCAAGCAGCATGAGCGTGAAGCCGATATTATTGCCCAGGCGGGTGCACCACGTGCTGTAACCATTGCTACCAACATGGCCGGTCGTGGTACCGACATTTTGCTCGGTGGTAACTGGAAAGCATTACTGGCGAAAATTGAAAACCCGACTCCTGAAGATGAAGCGCGTCTGAAAGCAGAATGGGAGGTCAATCATCAGGCAGTGCTGGATTCGGGCGGTTTGCATATTATCGGTTCCGAACGTCATGAATCACGCCGTATCGATAACCAGTTGCGTGGCCGTGCCGGCCGTCAGGGTGACCCTGGTGTATCGCGCTTCTACCTGTCACTGGAAGACGACCTGATGCGTATCTTTGCCGGTGATCGCGTAGTCGGTATGATGCGTGCCATGGGCTTACAGGAAGATGAAGCCATTGAGCACAAGATGGTATCTCGGTCGATTGAAAATGCCCAGCGTAAAGTGGAAGCACGTAACTTTGACATTCGTAAGAACCTGTTGAAATACGATGACGTCAATAACGAACAGCGTAAGATTATTTATAGCCAACGTGATGACATCCTGGCGGAAAGCTCATTGCAGGATTATATTGAAGAAATGATCCGTGAAGTGATGCAGGGTGTGATCGCCAATTATATTCCACCTGAATCGATTCATGACCAGTGGGATATTGAAGGGCTGGAACTGGCGTTGCGTGAAGACCTGTCAATAGATATTCCTGTCGGACAATGGCTGGAACAGGACCGTCGTCTGGATGAAGAAGCTTTGGTCGAGCGTATTACAGATGAAGTGCTGAATCGCTACCGTTCACGTCGTGAGCAAATGGGTGAAGAATCTGCAGCATCCCTAGAACGTCACTTTATGCTGAATTCTCTGGACCGTCACTGGAAAGAACATCTGGCGGCTATGGACTACTTGCGTCAGGGGATTCATTTACGTGGTTATGCACAGAAGAATCCAGAGCAGGAATACAAAAAAGAAGCTTATAACCTGTTTGTGAACATGCTCGGTACGATTAAGTCCGATGTAGTGACAGATCTGTCGCGTATCCACGTACCGACCCCTGAAGAACTGGCCCAAATGGAAGCACAGCAACAGGCACAGGCTGAGGCAATGCGTTTGCAGCTATCTCATCAGGAATTTGACGGCTTGCTTGCAGGTGAACATGAGATGGATACCGAACAGAATGCTCAGGCGAATCCTGTAGCGCCAGTCTTTGAAGCGCCGGCAAGTCGTAATGCACCTTGCCCGTGTGGTTCAGGCCTGAAATACAAACAGTGTCATGGCAAGATCTAAACTGGATTAGAAATCAGAGCCGCATGGCTCTGATTTTTTTATGTATGAAGATTTTTCAGAAATTGAATACTGTTTGCAGTCTTAGGAATTAAATGCTATTTAATGGCTGATTCAACACCTCAAAGTGGAAGAACCTGAATGAAAAAAGTATTAAAAACGCTCATGATTGCTGCTTTGGCAATGCCTGTATTAAGTTTTGCACAGACTCCATCTACGACAACACTGGATAAAGTTGAGCAAGCGGTGGGTACGACCACTGCCCAAGTGCAACGCACGGATACACAAGTGACGGTAGTCAGTCCACGTACGGGGATCAGTTATACCTTTGCCAATCAGAATCGTCCGATTGTATTGCAGACTGCTGCAATTGTAGCGGCCAATGCAGCAAATGCAGACCGGATTGTTGCCACAAATCCGGCCCTTTCAAGCGTAAGTCAGCAACAGGCCAAACAGGCTTTATTGAATCAAGCTGGACAAATTGCACAAAACTAAGAACATCTCATTAAAAAATATAAAAAACCAGTCTTGATGACTGGTTTTTTATTGTGAAAATCTATAATAAATCTTAGGCGGGCTCTGGCTTTGGCTCGATTTTTTATTGCAGATCAACTAAGCTGTATTTTTCTGAAACTTCAAGATTGGATTTTAAAATGGCAGTTGGTGACGTATCTATGCCACAGATGCATGTGGTGAAAGGGGTTAAAATTGGTTCGGCTGAAGCCTATGTACGCTATCAGAACCGACGTGACCTGGTGATATTTGAACTGGCTGCCGGCTCCAATGTTGCAGGGGTATTTACCCAGAATGCCTTCTGCGCGGCCCCGGTGCATGTGTCAAAAGCACATTTAAAGATAGGCAATCCACGGTATCTCGTCATTAATACCGGTAATGCCAATGCGGGTACTGGCCCGACAGGTATGGTAAATGCAGAAGCGACCTGTGCCAAACTGGCCGAGCTGGCCGGAGTAAAACCTGAAGAAGTATTACCGTTTTCAACAGGTGTGATTGGCGAGCAGTTGCCAATGGAACGTTTGCTCAGTGGATTACAGCCAGCCCTGGATTCATTGCGTGATGATGCCTGGATGGATGCAGCGACAGGAATTATGACCACGGATACCACACCGAAAGGTGCATCCGAACAGTTCGAACTGGATGGTATTACTTATACCATGACAGGTATTTCCAAGGGTGCCGGCATGATTCGTCCAAATATGGCGACCATGTTGGGCTATGTGGCCACAGATGCGCCGATCAGCCGTGAACTGGTACAGCAGCTTTTGTCTGAGACAGTAAACCAGTCATTTAACCGTATTACGATTGACGGTGATACTTCAACCAATGACTCCTGTATCTTGATCGCTACAGGTCAGGCAGGTGGTGTCGAAATTAATTCGATTGAAGATTCGCGTTATGCAGCGGTGCGAGAAGTACTGATGCGTATCATGAAACGCCTTGCACAACTGATCGTGCGTGATGGTGAAGGTGCAACCAAATTTATTACCGTCACAGTCGAGGGGGGTGCCAATACCCAGGAATGCTGTGATGTAGCCTATAGCATTGCCCATTCACCTCTAGTTAAAACTGCGATCTTTGCTTCTGATCCAAACTGGGGGCGTATTCTGGCTGCGATTGGTTATGCCAGTGTAGTAAATTTAGACGTTGCAAAAATTCAGGTTTGGTTAGATGATGTACAAATCTGCAAAGATGGTGGTGCAGCAGCAGATTATACCGAAGCGGCAGGTGCACGTGTCATGGCACAAGCTGAAATGACGATTCGTGTTGATCTTGGACGGGGTGAAGCAAAAGATACGGTCTATACCTGTGACTTATCTTATGATTATGTAAAAATCAATGCAGATTATCGTTCATAATCCAGATTGTTTTGAAAGCCTCCATTGCGGGGCTTTTTTTATACTTAATGATTTTTAATGACTGGTCAAAAATAGCATATCGCCAGAGATGACCGGGATGTAGGGTGAAAGGTTCATTGAATAATGAACCATGAGGGTAGAGTAAGAGTTGTTATGAATGATGCGACTAAATTAATAGCGAATGAAGCTAAATCGATTGTGCAGGCGCATTTAGATCGTTTAGGAGATCCCAAAGAGCATCAGATCAGTGCACAAGCCAAACAGGAAAAATTTGCCCAGATTCAGACCGAGCTGGAAAAACAGAATGCGGTTTTAGTCGCGCATTATTATTGTGATCCTGAAGTGCAGGAGCTGGCCGAACTTACAGGTGGTTGTGTTTCGGATTCACTAGAAATGGCACGTTTTGGTCGCGATCACCCAGCATCGACGCTTGTGGTAGCAGGTGTGAAATTTATGGGTGAAACTTCAAAAATCCTTTCACCTGAAAAAACGGTACTCATGCCTACTCTGGAAGCCACCTGTTCGCTAGATCTGGGCTGTCCTGTAGATGAGTTTAGCAAGTTCTGTGATGCTCATCCTGATCATACTGTAGTGGTCTATGCCAATACTTCTGCTGCGGTGAAAGCACGTGCCGATTGGGTGGTCACCTCAAGTTGTGCAGTGGAAATTATTGAGCATCTGGACAGTCTGGGTGAAAAAATTATATGGGCACCGGATCAGCATCTGGGACGTTATATTCAGAACAAAACCGGAGCTGACATGCTGCTTTGGGACGGGGCTTGTATCGTACATGAAGAATTCCGCTCCCGCGGTATTGCTAGTATGAAAGCTTTATATCCAGATGCGGCAGTTTTGGTACATCCGGAATCACCCATGTCCGTGGTAGAAATTGCAGATGCAGTTGGGAGTACTTCGCAACTGATCAAGGCAGCCCAAACTTTACCGCACAAGCGATTAATTGTGGCAACAGACCGTGGCATCTTCTATAAAATGCAGCAAGCTGTCCCGGATAAGATCCTGATTGAGGCTCCAACCGCTGGAGAAGGAGCAACATGTCGTTCCTGTGCACATTGTCCTTGGATGGCAATGAACGAACTTGATGGAATTTTGCAGGTTTTGCAGCATCGTGATCAGGAGATTCATGTGGACCCCACTTTAGCTCAGCGAGCCAAATTACCCCTAGATCGAATGTTAGATTTTAGCGCCAGCTTAAAACGCTAGAAATTTGTATAAAAAATGTCTGAAATGCTTGATAAATAAACGCTTGAAGTGTTTTTTCGATTTTTTTTAAATATAGGTGTTGACGTCTCAGGGCGTCACGCCTAGAATGCACACCGTACCGAACGAGATGTTCGATACAAAAGCTGAGATGAATCGGAGCATAGCACAGCCTGGTAGTGCACCTGGTTTGGGACCAGGGGGTCGTAGGTTCGAATCCTACTGCTCCGACCAATTCTTCAAGGCAAATGATGTTAGCATCAGTAAAGCGCTTGTAGCTCAGTTGGATAGAGCATCCGCCTTCTAAGCGGATGGTCACAGGTTCGAATCCTGTCAGGCGCGCCATTTGGTGGCTTGATATTAAGAACTAAATGTGATAATGGTGGATGTAGCTCAGTTGGTAGAGCCCTGGATTGTGATTCCAGTTGTCGCGGGTTCGAATCCCGTCATTCACCCCAACTTTTAAAGTTGAATTCGGAGCATAGCACAGCCTGGTAGTGCACCTGGTTTGGGACCAGGGGGTCGTAGGTTCGAATCCTACTGCTCCGACCATCTCCTTCAAGATGGTCGAGATAAAAGATACCGCGTTAAGCGGTTTTTTTATGCCTGAAATCTATGTTTGGCTTAAAGTGAGTAAGGATAAGTATTTGGGGTTAAAAATAACTAATCAATTATCTGGTTATTAAAGTTATTAAAATAATATTTCCTCATTCCTCATTCCTCATTCCTCATTCCTCATTCCTCATTCCTCATTCCTCATTCCTCATTCCTCATTCCTCATTCCTCA
>NZ_JAYWZK010000011.1:0-133637 GCF_048148385.1 Acinetobacter sp. 197 | reverse complement strand
GTACAACCAGTACAACCAGTACAACCAGTACAACCAGTACAACCAGTACAACCAGTACAACCAGTACAACCAGTACAACCAGTACAACCAGTTATTGCCCCAGAACGGACGCAGTCTAAAACGCGATTGAAGTCTGAATCACAAGCTCAAGTTCCTCAAATTGCTAATACTGGCCTTAAATCTTCTGCAGCAACTGTGCAAAAAACCGGATTTAGCCAGATAGAAGGCATTGAATATGTGGATAGTGAATATCTGGAAAATAAAGAATTCAATGTAGACGGTAAAAAACGTTTCTATAGCATGCCTGAAGGTGTGGTAGACAAAAATATGGGAGCTACCCGGATCCAGACGATTGAGCGTGAAAAAGGGGTTGGGCAATCCCTGTTAAAAGCCCTGTTTCAAACGCCAGAGCTAGATTTTGGTCCTGTGGTACTGGCACAAAGTTATTATCGTATATCACAGCCTGAAACCATCGATAGCTTAGGGAAACAGTGTTTTAACGATAAAAAAATTAAAAATGCTAAAGAAGTTAGCCTTAAAAAAGCGATCAATCTGTGGCCTCGTGTGCCTCTTAAAGCAGACGAATTTGATTTTGAAGTGGTGAAACTTCAATCTGATATTAAAAATATTCAGATTAACTCTTATGCTTCAAGCCAAAAAAATCCAACTTATTATTGGCCTTTTGTTGTATTTTTAGACAATCGTGGCTGTGTGCTGGAAGGAGCTGGCGGTTTTAAAAATCAGGAAGGGCCGGCGAATATTATTCAACATGAACATATTGAAGGGATCCTGCAGATACCTGCAAAAACTGAATACGTATTATTGACACCTTTAGCCTCAGCTATAGATGTCGAAGACAAGATGCTGACAAATCATGGACAACTAAAATTAGTCGCTATTCGATAAGGACTATTCGAGTATAGAAAAATGAAAAATAAATTATTATACCCATTTGCTGTAACTGCACTTTTGGCCACACTCAGTGGTTGCGGTGGGGAAAGTGCCAACGTTATTCCAGAAAAAAATGATGAAGCCACGACCAATGGTACGTGTACTCCCGGTACCACCAACTGTGTGGAATGGGGACTGGAATATCCACTCGATGGTCTGAACTTTAACTGTAGTAGTGATACAGAAAATACATTTATTACATTATTTGATAGTAAAAATGGTGTAGCTTCCGGAACCTGTACAAAGACAGATAATATTGAATTTTATATTCAAAGTTTTGCTTCAAACAAGATCAATTTAGGGCAAATTAAACTGAGCGACTATGCCATTTTTAATGCCCAGACCCAGTTGCCGCGTTTAAGTGTAATTGATATTGCAAGTGGGATTACCGGACGCCGAGTAGGTGATTTAGTCACTACAGACCCTACCGTTCAGGTGGCTATGCGTCTAGTTAAAATTTTACAAGCTTTGGCGCTACAAGAAGGGCGTATTGTAAATCCATTGGATGTACAGCCTTTATATATTACCGAAGAGATGCGCAAAGACCTGGCAAAAACCAGCGGAAATATCAGCCTGACTGATACTGATTTTGAAAAGAAAATTAAAGATTTTGTGGATGTCAGCCAGATTACTGATGAGGTGGCTTTTGCCACAGTTAAAAAACTGGTAACGATTGCCAATGCAGCCGTGTATCAGCCAGAGTTTTCATTGTTCTCAACTTCAGGTGTAATTGGTACTAATCTGTCGGGTTCAGATGGACTGGTAGGTTGTAACCTAAGTCCATGTGATATTAAAAATAAAAATACCAAATATTTATTTGGCCATTTTATGCTGATTACCGATCGCCAAGGCTATACCTTTGGTAGTGGCCTGCAATGGCGTGATACACAGTTAAAAATGGCGACAGAAAATTTATCTTCCTTGGGGGGCATTAATGCTCAGCTTATCCGTAAGGTGAAGCCGGTACAGATGACTGCAGATCCACAAAGTTCCTGGATTCACCCAACCAGAAAAACCATCACTACGCCTTATCGCCTGAATGTGGCGAATTCTAGTAATCCGCTTGAACTGTACCAAGGCAAATTATTGAATGATTATGTGATCGCAGGTAATGAAGCTTTTTATAAAAAAGTAACTGACAAAACGGTACTAGATGCCTCTGACCGAGCCAACTTGGGTTTATGGCGCTTAGCGGCTGATAATGAGAATTATGCTGGAAGCTTTGACCTCTACAAGATTTTCCCGATTAGTTATCTGGATCGTCAGATCTTTAGAACAGCGGAGAACGTAGAACCTGGGCAGAGTTATATTTTCCCAATGTACGCCAATCTGGAGTTTAAATTTACCGAGAGCACAGTGAATCCAATTACCTTGGGAATTGTGATTGACAGTAATGGGGATGTACGTACCAATATGCAATCTGCCAGCAATTTGGCAACTGACCCGGTAGCAGGTTGCCAGGGAGATGTATTAGGCAGTAACCTGTTAATCAACGGTGTACAGCAATACCGACTTGGCACTTTAGGTCGTGCATTTGTTGCCGATAAAGCGGTATCAATGCGCCTGATTCTGGCCAATGAAAAGTTTGGCAACTTAAATGGTGCATTGGTTGGGCTTGACTCGCGTATCCAGTCCTCAACGGATCCAAAGGATTCGATTGTGATCGGTGGCGCATTGCTTAATTTGTCTAATGTATTGAATAGCAATGTTGGCCAGACTGGACGTGTCACTTTCCTGAATTCGGTAGGTGAAGAGGTGCAGTGGGCCAATACCTATGCCAGTTTTCAGAAAGTTTATAATAACAATAATAAGGATTTAACGCCTGCAGATACTCAACTGGCTAAACTAAATGGTGGGTCTGTTGAGTTTAAGCTGGCAGATTGTTATCAAGTCAAAGCCAAATAATATTTTTAAAAATAAAAAATCCCATCTTAGTGTGGGATTTTTTATGCATGCTGAATTTAGCCGGTATGGTCTAGACGTGTGCCTAAGGTTTCCAGATGCATTGGGAAAGTATTATTTTTCCGGTCTTCAAAATAATGTCTGAGGGTATGTTCTACACTCGGGAAGGCAAGTTCAGTCCAGGGAATATCCGCTTCATCGAATAGACGGCTTTCGATGGTTTCTTCACCCGCACCAAATTTTCCATCAATCAGATTGGCTTTAAACAGTACATAAATCTGACCAATACGCGGAATGTTATACATGCAGTACAGCTGTTCAATGTCTACTTCAGCTTCAGCTTCTTCACGGGTTTCCCGTGCCGCGCCTTGCTCCATGGTTTCAAACAGTTCCATATAGCCGGCAGGTAACGTCCATAAGCCGTAACGTGGTTCAATGGCACGACGGCACAGCAGCACCTTGTTTTCGAACAGGACCAAAGCACCACAAATGACTTTCGGATTAATATAATGAATAGAGCCGCATGAATCACACACGCTGCGAATCTGCTGATCGCCCAAAGGAATTTTAGCTGTGGTTTTATGTCCACAATTCACACAGAAGTTCATATTCATCATCAATGATAAAAGTAAGCTCAGGATAACTGAAAAACCTAAATTTGGCATCATTTCTCTCCCGTCCTGACAAAAATCAGCTATGATGAAATTATGATCATTGCTAGGGCTGAAAGAATGGATGGATGTGAATTGACACAAAGGTTGCGGCAGAGATTACGTTTTTCCAGGCGTATCCGATCTGCGCATGCTGCCGTGTTGATTGCAATTACAGATGAAGCTGACCCCAAAGTATTGCTGACACGCCGTTCAGCCTATTTGAATAATCATGCTGGAGAAGTCTCATTTCCCGGGGGGAAGCGTGATCCGCAAGATACCAGTAATATTGTAGTGGCTTTAAGAGAGGCCTATGAAGAAACGGCATTGAACCCCTTTGATGTGCATTTAATGGGTGATTTGCCCATGCAAAAAGCCCGAAATGGTATGCTGGTCAAGCCGATTGTGGGGTTGATTCCTCCGCAAGTGCAACTGATTCCACAGCCAACAGAAATTGACCGGATTTTCTTTGCTTCATTGCAGCATTTGCTTGAAGTGACGCCCACGCCCTATGAAGTCCGTTTTGCCCAGCAATCTTTATATTTTCCGAGTATGCGGGTAGAAAATGAAGTGGTCTGGGGATTGACCGCACGTATGCTGATTTCTCTGTTCCAGTATGGACTGGATTATAAGAAAGACTGGCCATTTTTGCTGAATTCGCCGGCCTTTAAATCTCCAAACTTTTTTAACCATTGAACAGGATTTTATCAATGTTGTATAAATTTAAGGACTATACCCCTAATGCTACACATCAGCCTTGGGATGGCTGGGTGGCACCAACGGCAACCGTGATTGGGCAAGTTGAACTTGGGCGCCAAGTCAGTGTCTGGTTTGGGGCTGTAGTACGTGCAGATAACAGTAAAATTAAATTGGGTGACTTTAGCAATGTGCAGGAAAATGCAGTGTTGCATACGGATGCAGGCATTGAGATGCACATTGGTGATTATGTGACAATCGGCCATCAGGCCATGCTGCATGGCTGTACCATTGGCGATAATAGCCTGATCGGAATTCAGGCAGTTATTCTGAACCATGCCGTGATTGGCAAGAATTGTATTATTGGTGCCAATGCTCTGATTCCTGAAGGTAAGGTGATTCCAGACAATTCTGTGGTGATGGGCTCACCCGGTAAAGTGGTAAAAACGCTGGATGATGACAGTATTCAAAAACTGAAAATGAGTGCCATGCATTATGCCGAGCATTTTCAAAACTTTCAGGACTTGGAAGAAGTGCAACTTTAGGGTACTTTTCTTTATTCTATAGTCTGAATTATAAGCCTAGATTTTCTAGGCATTTTTGTATCTGTTTCGGGAAAATCTCGCGCAGCGGATATGAGTGGAGTATCATATGCGCGTTTTTCTATTCTCTGAATTAAGGTTGTGCATGAAAGTGCTGGCATTGGAGACTGCCAATGAGCAGTGTTCCGTTTCTGTAATCGATGATACACAAGAATTATTTTTTCAGCTTGATGCGCGCGCCAGGGCACAAACGCAAACGATTCTTCCGATGATTGAACAAGGTCTGCGAGATCTTGGACTGGACATTGCTGACTTGACCGCGATTGCCTTTAGTCGTGGTCCGGGTTCATTTAGTGGTGTGCGGATTAATGCTGCTGTAACTCAGGCTCTGGCCTGGTCCAATGATTTGCCAGTGATTCCGGTGTCGACTTTGCAGGCTTTGGCTCAAGCCGCCTACCGCTTACACGGGTTGACTGAAGTGTCTGCCGTGTTGGATGCTCGCATGAGCGAAGTCTATATCGCGAGCTATCAACTGGATACCCAAGGAATTATGCAGCCGGTCGATGATGAGCAACTGTTAAATTATGCTGAGGGTCGTCAGGCAGTAAAGTATACTCCGGTCGGTTCAGGAGCTGAACTGGTACAAAGTGAAACGTCAATTTATAAAAATGTGCACGCGACCGCACAGGATATTGCCAGCATCGCACGTGTAGCAGCACAAACCGAAAACTGGGTCAGTGCAGAATTGGCATTACCGGTATATTTACGTGATAACGCATGGAAAAAAATTCCAGAACAAGGTAAAGCATAATTAACTAGGATAAAGCATGGATCTTTTACTGCTACTCAAAGCGGCTCTCATGGGTGTTGTCGAAGGCATTACCGAGTTTTTGCCTATTTCCAGTACCGGCCATTTGATTTTGGCATCAGAATTAATGAATTTCTGGACCAAGGAAAAGAGTGATGTATTTGTCATCGCAATCCAGATGGGGGCAATTGCTGCAGTTATTTATGAATACTGGGCACGTCTTTGGGGAGCAGCGACCGGGATTGTCAGTGGTGAGCCACAAGGTCGCCGTCTAGGTATAGGTCTGATTCTGGCATCTATCCCGATTGTATTGATTGGTCTGACTTTTGGCCAAACGGTCAAGCAGTTTCTGTTCAATGATATTGCCATCGCCATGGGGCTGATTATTGGTGGTCTGATTATTATCTGGATTGAAAAGAATCCACCTCAAGTGCGTGTCCATGAAGTTGAAGAGCTCAGCATTAAAGATGCATGCTGGATTGGTCTGATTCAGGTCTTGTCCTTGATACCGGGGACGTCTCGTTCTGGTGCGACCATTATCGGTGCGATGTTCCTGGGCGTATCACGCAAGGCCGCAACTGAATTCTCATTTTTTCTGGGTATTCCGGTGATTATTGGTGCTGGCCTGCTCGATCTTTATCAAAGCTATGATGTTCTAAATACCACTGAAGACTGGACCGTAATTGCGGTCGGGCTTCTGGTTTCTTTCGTTTCGGCATTGTTACTCATCCGTGCGCTGGTAGCATATGTGGCCAAGCGCGACTTTATGATCTTTGCCTGGTACCGTATTGTTTCAGGTCTGCTGATTTTATTATTTGCCTATACAGGTTGGAAATTATGGTAAGCACGATTCGCTTATATGCCGAATCTGACTATCAAGAGAAAGCACAGCACTTCAAGGCTGTGCTTTCTGCTCGTGGGGTAGTGGTCGAGATTGAACACGTGGAAAAACTCAATGCACGTTTTTTCCGCTTAAATCCTGAACTGGCCCTTTGTGTTGATGCTGACGGACTCTGGTTATGTGCCAATGGTATGAAAATGCAACCAGACTGGCGAGCGGAAACCGGACGGTTAAAACGGGCTTCTTTAAAATCGGAAATGATTGCACGCGCTTGTAATTTAGCTGAGAAGCCGAGCCTGATTGATGCTACTGCAGGTTTGGGGCATGACAGTCTGTTGATGGCACATTTAGGCGCGAAAGTCACCCTGGTTGAACGGCATCCGATTTTATTCACCTTGCTGGAAGATAGCCATACACGTGCCCAGTCGGATGCGTTCCTGAGTCAGGTCGTATCCCGGATTCATTTGGTATTTTCAGATTCAGCCGATTATTTAAAACAGCAGGCCGAGCAGCAGCAGATTGTTGATGTGGTTTATCTTGACCCGATGTTCCCTCAGCGTGACCAAAACCAGCAGGCAGTCAAAAAACAGGCACAGGTCAAAAAACAGATGCAGCTGTTACATATGTTATTGCCTGAAGATGGTGAAATGGATCTGGGCGATAATCTTCTGGAACTGGCACAAAAAATTGGCAGGCGTGTCGTGGTCAAGCGTCCGCGTCTGGCGGTATTTCTGGCCGGAAAAGAACCTAATCATCAATGGCAAGGTGATGCTTGTCGCTTTGATGCGTATTTTCAGCATGAACTTGTAGCTGAATAGGAGAATGGCTTCTTTATTAAGCAAAGATTTGTTATATATTTAAAATTAACATTGATTAAATGCTTATCAAGCATAAACTTATTCAGCACATTGGCGAACCACTTATCTCCTTGACATCCTATGATCGACTTTAAACCCTCCATTAATTTTTGGCACGATTTTAAAAGCAACCAAACTGCCGGGATGTGGTTATTTTTGGGATCTCGGCGTTCTTTACAGCTGGTTCGTCCATCCATCATGCAACTGGTGTTCTGGGGTATTTTGGGAGGTTGTGCCAACAGTTTATTTAGCTGGCTCAGTTCAGGCCGTATGGGAGATTTTAACTCTCAAGGCCTGATCAGTTATGCGCTATGGCCTTTTATTGCCCTGATTGTTGGTATTTTTCTTTCGCAACGGGTCAATAATCCACGCCTGATGCTGGTACCGGCCCTATTATGGCTGGTGTTAGATACCCATATCATGCTGTTCCAGTGCCTGATCCAGTATCTGGGTGATCTGGATTACCTGCCATATATCCTCTATGACTATATTCCAACGCTCTTTGTCATGCTGTTTGTCTGGCAAAGTCTGGCAGTGGTCTGGGTCATCTCGCGTGAATTAAAATGGCCATGGTGGGAACGTGCGCTGATCATGCTGGCGACCTTGTTTACTCTGGTGGTCTGGCAGATTTCAGTTAAAGATCAGCCCATCTGGAAAGTTGAAGAAATTCCACCAAGTTTTGCTGAAGATGCATTCTATGCCCAGCCGGTTCTGCTGAACAAAGTGCTGGAAAACATTGAATATGGTGAATTTGCACAGTCGCACTGGTATTTCATGGGGGTGGCTGGAGCCAGCTATCAGGATGTATTCTATTCTGAAGTCGAGCGGATTAAAGAACAGTTTGATACCCGTTTTGGTACTTTTGGCCGATCCATTGCCCTGGTTAATCATCCGGCGACACGTACCACCGTACCGATTGCTTCCAGAACCAGTATGGAACTGGCATTGCGCCGTATGGGGCAGCAGATGAACCGTGAAAGTGATGTGCTGTTTTTATATATGACTTCTCACGGTTTGCCAAATGTGTTCGAAATGGAAAATGCTCCGCTGGATCTGGCACAAGTCGATCCAAAATGGTTGCGTGATACCTTGGATGCATCCGGAATCCGCTGGCGGGTGATTGTGATTTCAGCCTGTTTCTCGGGCAGTTTTGCTTCTGCCTTGCAGAATGATAATACCCTGATTATCACTGCCTCAGCAGCTGACCGCCAGTCTTTTGGCTGTTCCAATGAAGCGGATTATACCTATTTTGGCCGGGCATTATTTGATGAAGCCATGCGTGAAAATAATAGTCTAAAAGCCTCTTTTGAACAGGCTAAAACTACGGTAGCTAAATGGGAGGCAGTCCAGGGCTTCGAACCTTCAGAACCGCAATGGGTGATTGGCAAGAATATGGAATTGATGTTGCCTCAACTGGAGCAGCGTTTATTTCCCCAGAACAGCACCACGATACAGTCTCCCTAGCCCAATATCCCCAATAGATCGGCTGCAATAATAAGGAATAGCCATGGAACTTATACAGAACAATAAAAGCTTTGAGGGTGAACAGCGGATTTATCGTTTTGATTCGCGCTATCTTAAAACCCCGACTAAATTTGGAATTTATCTGCCGCCTCAAGCCTTGGAAGGTCATAGCTGTCCGGCATTATTCTATCTGGCAGGTTTGACCTGTACTGAAGAAACCTTTGCCATCAAGGCACATGCCCAGCGCCTGGCATCACAATTGGGGTTAATTTTAATCACACCGGATACCTCACCACGCGGTGAAGGCGTGGCAGAAGGCGACAACTGGGATATTGGTCAGGGTGCGGGTTTTTATATCAATGCAACCCAGGAGCCGTGGGCTGAACATTACCAGATGGAAAGCTTCATTGTGGATGAGCTCTATGCACTGGTCACTGAGGAATTCGTGATCCATTCCAGTAAAATCGGCATCTTTGGCCACTCTATGGGTGGGCATGGTGCCTTGACCCTGGCATTTAAATATCCGGAAAAATTCAAATCTGTTTCAGCCTTTGCACCCATTTGTGCGCCAAGCCAGTGCCCGTGGGGCGACAAGGCGTTCTCGAATTATCTGGGTGAAAACCGTGAAGAATGGCTCAAGCACGATGCGACCGCTTTGGTTCAGGAGAAAGGTGCATTGTTCAATGATATCCTGATTGATCAGGGGTTCTCAGACCAGTTCTATAGTCAGCTCAATCCAGCCTTGTTTCAGCAGGCTTGTGATACCGTGAACCAGCCCTTAACTTTACGTGAACATCAGGGCTATGATCATGGGTATTACTTTATTCAAAGTTTTGTAGATGATCATTTGCAATTCCATGCCGTGCAGTTAAATCCTTAAATCGGTATTGCAAAGATGTAATAGCGCTAAAAAGATTAAAAAACCTCCAAAATGTTTTTACATTCTGGGGGTTTTTCTTTTAATATCAGTTGTATAAAAGTATAAAAAATTGGGGTCGTCATGCAGCAGACAGCAGGCGGTATTCGTGTCAGTGAGCCATTATTTCCAGCTGCTTCAAGTTTTTCGACTGAAGCCACGCCTTCGGTCAGACCGAAATATCAGCGATATGAATTCAAGTTTCATGGTAGTACCTCAGAATATTTTGGTATCTGGTTGAGTAATATTTTATTGACGGTATTGACCTTGACCTTGTATTCACCTTGGGCGAAATCGCGTCGTCAGCGTTATTTTTATGGCAATACCGAATTTTTGCAGCGTCGCTTTGATTTTACCGGTTTACCCAGCAAGATTTTTCTTGGCCGGCTTTTAGCCCTGGAAATTTATATAGTGTTCTTGATGGTGTCGAACTACTCGGTGTTGTTGGCCACTCTGGGCTTGGGCATGTTGTATATGGCGGTACCGTGGTTGTTTCGCCTGACGCTTAAATTTAGAAGTCGCAACACCAAATTTGGCAATACACGTTTTTATTTCTATGGTGAAAACAAATATTTATATCGCTTATTGAGTGTCGAGGTAATCAAGACTCTCTTAAGTTTATTTATTTTGCTACCTCGTTTAATTTGGCTCTATAAGCATTATTGCTTCGATCATTTACAATTGGGACAATTTAAATTTCGCTTGAATGCTACCCACAAAAATTATATGTCGGCTGTCTATCGACCTTTACTGTTGATGCTGGCTTTTAGCTTTGCGATGGTGGCCCTGATCGATGCAAGTCAATCGTCAAACTCAGAACATGACTTGTTGATTGTGATTTTATTATTGCTGTGGGTCATTGGCCTGATTTTTATCTTACCGATCATGTTGGCACGGATCTATATCACCACATGGAACAATCTGTTTCTAGGTGAGAATTTTTTTAAAACACGTGCTAATCCATGGCGTTATGCATGGATTGTTTTGTCAAACTGGGTATTAAAAATTATCAGTTTGGGCCTGTTATCCGCATGGGCCGACATCCGTTTTTATCAATATAAAACCAGTATGTTGGAACTCTTTGTCTTGGATGATCCTAACGAATTACAAAATATGTTGCAGCCTGACCCTAATTCCCTGGCAGCTGAATTTAGTTCTATGTTTGATTTTGATGCATCATTGTAGGGGAAATCATCATGCAAAAAAGACCTGTTGAAGTGCTTTATTATGATGGTAGCTCTGCAATAGCACATCCCGCTTTAATCCGCCCCCTTGATCAGCACCTCATTCAATTAAGTTATATCGATGACGAAAACCGGGATGTAGAGATTCCTTATAAAATGATGGCTTTTATTGGTGCTGTGGGCCGTCGACTTGCGATTGTAGAACTTCCGAATGATGCACGTATTGAGTTTATTAGCCGTGTACCGCATTGGTTTGCCAAACCACAAAAAGCTATTTATGAAGCGATATGGCAATTGGAGCGCTCGCCTGCGCAGTTGCTCACCTTGCTAGTATTGGCTTTGGTCATGATCTTTAGTGTCGTGAAATGGGTGATTCCGTGGGGTGCCAAACAAGTTGCAGCCTGGGTACCAGACAATACGGTACAGCGCATTGGTGATGTTACTGAACAAAATTTGGTGAAAAGAACGGAAGTGTCTGCTTTAAGTGCTGATTATCAAAGTCGCATACGTCAGCGTTTTCAACAGGAAATTGCTGAAAATCCGCATGCGCCTGCTAAACTGATTTTCCGTAAAGGTAAAGAGCTGGGCGCCAATGCCTTGGCGATTCCGAACAATACTATTTTAGTCACGGATGAATTGGTGGCGATCGCAGAAAATGAAGAAGAGGTACTTGCAGTACTGGCTCATGAACAAGGTCATATTGTACGCCAGCATGCCATGCAAAAGCTGATTGCAGCATCCAGTGTCGCGATGGCATGGGAAATGATTTTCCAGGATGGCAGCAGTATGCTCACTGCAGCTGCAGTGAAGTTAAGTGATGCTGATTATTCAAAACATCTGGAATATGATGCAGACGACTATGCCATGAAACATTTACACGGACGCGGCATTTCCAGTATTCATTTATCCAATTTCTTGCAACGGGTGGAAAACCTCCGTTTATCACAGCCGAAAAAAGATGAGCTGGTAATTCAGATTGAACTTGAAAAATGGCTGAATACGCATCCCGAAGAACAGGAACGTATCGAGCGTATTCATGCCTTTGATGCAAAAATGTCTAAGCAAGCAGTCAGTCGTGATTGAGTTAATCACGTTGCCAATTTGCTTCCAGTGGTTCTTGGCCCATACGGATTAGATGATCCAGCACAACATTTTCAAGTTTATTCAGATCAGTAGCGTCATCGTTACTTTGAATCGTTACAGTAAGATGCTCTGCTTCTGGCGCCAGGTTCACTTCCGCACTTGGAAAATGAATCAGAAAAGCTGATTCATTTTCATCAATATTGAATTTATGTTTCCAGTGATTGGCCAGGCGTTTGGCAACGCGTGAGGCTTGTTGTGTCTGGATATGGGCAGTACTTTTCTTCATTGATCTTCTATACTTGTAATCATTCCCCTGTACTTTAAACCAGTCATGGGTGGAATCATAAGCCGCAAAGCGTTACATAGCGTTTTATTCTTGCAACATCGAAGTCACAGTAGCCGGAGCGGATTTGATATAATGGGAAAAATCCAATTTCAACGAGCCAGGTTCTCCATGTCCAAGCCTTATTTAATTGCCCCTTCTATTTTGTCTGCTGACTTTGCCCGTCTAGGCGAAGAAGTCGAGAACGTGTTGGACGCAGGTGCAGACGTTGTCCATTTTGATGTTATGGATAACCATTACGTGCCGAATCTGACTTTTGGTGCTGGCGTGTGTAAGGCTTTGAAAAAATATGGCATCAAAGCACCCATTGATGTGCATTTGATGGTTAAGCCGGTAGATCGCATGATCGGGGATTTTCTCGAAGCGGGTGCCGACATCATTACTTTCCATCCGGAAGCTTCTGATCATATTGACCGTTCTTTACAGTTGATCAAGTCGGGTGGTGCCAAAGCGGGCTTGGTATTTAATCCGGCAACGCCACTGCATTATCTGGACTATGTACTGGATAAAGTCGATCAAATCCTGCTCATGAGTGTAAACCCGGGCTTTGGTGGACAGAAATTTATTCCAATGACTTTGGATAAATTGCGTCAGGCACGTCAACTGATCGATGCTTCAGGTCGTGATATTCGTCTGGAAGTCGATGGTGGTGTTACGCCGAGTAATATTCGTGAAATTGCTGAAGCGGGCGCCGATATGTTTGTGGCAGGTTCAGCTATTTTTGGCAAGCCAGATTATAAAGCTGTGATTGATGAAATGCGTGCAGAGTTAGCCAGAGTAGGGCAGATTCAACTCTAATCGCTAAAACATCAGATGCGCATAAATATGTGGATAACTTTATGGATAAGTGTGTAGATATCTATGTTGATAACCATATGGATATGTTGCATAAAATGTAATCATTTGTACTGTGATTGATTGCGATTTAGACAATATTTGTATAAAAAGAACTCAAATCGGGTTCTTTTTATTGCATATAACCCTTATGTTTAGTGGTTATTTGTTAATCAGGAGTTAATAATTCAACCAAGTAAAAAATGATCAATCTCTTACGAATTTATGTTTAATCATGTAATTTATCCCTAAAATGTTTGAACTTGATTAATGTGTATAACTTAACATTCCGAGCGAACTCTCATGTAAATTGTTATTAATTCAACTGCCCGAGTATGGAACTATACTAACTTGCTATTTTTAGTCTCTACCATAACCAGAGCAGGTAAGAATGTCGTGAAGACTTGAGTAAGACAAAGTTAATTTGTATCTCTAAAAGTCATGTTTTGTAACACTGACCACATTGTTGGTACGCGAATTAATAAAATTTTTATATCTAAATATTGAGGAGGAACGACCTCCCTTGTGAGTTGCGTGTTGGAATTTACAGGAAAAATCGTCAGGACGGCCTGATTCTTATATAAAAGGAGGAGGGTTGCATGGCCTGGATCGTACTTATTCTTGCAGGTATTTTTGAAATCGTTTGGGCTTATTCGATGAAGCTGTCCGAAGGATTTACTCGTTTAACCCCCAGTATCATTACCATTGTCTTCATGGTACTGAGTTTTGCTTTGCTGGCGTATGCGATGCGTACTTTGCCGCTAGGTACAGCCTATACGATCTGGACCGGGATTGGTGCAGTGGGTTCATTTCTCATCGGTATTTGGGTTCTGGGTGAACCTGCTTCTGCCTTGCGTATGCTGGCTGCTGTACTCATCATTTCCGGTCTGGTTTTGATGAAAGTATCCTCTTCATAATTTGTTTCTGCCTATCTCGGTGAACTGGGTTAATATAGAAAATGAACTATAGTGATTGGGACAGGGCGCCATCATGAACTTAAGTTATCTCTATATGGATTCTCCGGTAGGACAGTTACGACTGGTCGCGAATGAAACCGCACTGGTGGCCGTGCTTTGGGACTGTGAACAGCCGAATCGGGTGAAACTGGCGACCTTGGTTGAAGATCCGCAGCATCCGGTATTGATTGAAACCAGACGTCAGCTTCAGGAATATTTTGCCGGTCAGCGCAATGTTTTTGACCTGCCTTTGGACTTTGCCGGTACTGATTTTCAGAAAAAAGTCTGGCAGGCCCTACTGAATATTCCCTACGGACAAACGCGAAGCTATCGCGACATTGCTGAACAGGTGGGTAATATCAAGGCGGTACGTGCCGTGGGTGCAGCCAATGGCAAAAACCCGATTTCGATTATTGCACCCTGTCATCGGGTGATTGGTCGCAGTGGCAAGCTGGTAGGATTTGCCGGTGGTTTGGATAAAAAACAAATCCTGTTAAATATTGAGCGAACGCATTAATATTTAAACACTTAAAATAAACGAAAATTAGAATATGGAACATTCTACGATACAGCTATTAAGTCCACTCTGGTCCAGCTTAGGGTGGATTCTTCTACTTTTCTTTGGCGTGATGATTTTTAAATTATTCAAGCCACTTTTAAAAGGGAAACTAGGAGAATTTGCGGTTGCTGCTCATGTCAAACTGTATTTAAAAGATCCTCAATATATTCTGCTCAATGATTTGACTCTTCCAGACGGGATGGGCGCGACCACGCAGATCGATCATCTGTTATTAAGTCCTTACGGAATATTTGTGATTGAGACCAAAAACTATAAAGGCTGGATATTTGGAAACGAGCGACAAAAAACCTGGACCCAGAAAATCTATAGAAACAGTTATAAATTTCAGAATCCGATTCATCAGAACTATAAGCACATCAAAGTATTGGAACAGCTACTGGCAGATATTGTGGAACCAGATCTTTTGCACTCTGTGATTGTATTTATGCCGGATGCCGTGTTTAAAACGCCGATGCCAAATCATGTGTTTCGGGGGGCAGGCTGGACTGACTATGTGAAAAGTTTTGATCGGCAGATGATTTCGGAAACGAAATTAAAACGGATACAACTGCGGCTAGAAAAAGGAGTTTTAGAAAAATCCTGGAAAACCAATCGGGAACACATAGAAAACTTAAAACAGCGTAAGCAGTCATAAGCTTTTATGAGACCATAAAAAAGCCTTTGAATGATTCAAAGGCTTTTGGGTTTTAAATATTTGAAGCTTTCAGTTTTTCGGTAATCTCGGCCAGAACTTTAATCCGTTTTACTTCATCCCATAATGCTTTGGCTTCAGGATAATGTTTCGACATCATGCCGAGCCATTGCTTGTAACGACCGACCATCCCGATTTCAGTTTTGGCTGGGCCGTTGATAAAACGAATTTGCAGTTGCAGCAGTTCATTCCAGTTCATCAAAGGTACATCCGAGTTTTGACGGATACATTGGGTCAGGTCGGGTGTGGTCACTGCACCACGGCCAATCATCAGGTCTTCGCAACCGGATTCCAGACGGCACTGTTTGGCATCGGCATTGTTCCAGATTTCACCATTGGCGATCACATTGATCTTGAGTGCTTCACGAATCGGTTGTAGCTGGTCCCAAAATGCTGGCGGAGTGTAGCCATCGGCCTTAGTACGTGCATGTACCGTAACCCAGGAAGCTCCTGCATCTTCAATAGCATGCGCATTTTCCAGCATGAAATTGCGGTCCATATAACCCAGACGCATTTTGGCGGAGACTGGAATATGTGCAGGCACTGCATCACGCACGGCTTTAACCAGCTCATGTACGACGTCGGGTTCCTCTAAAAGGACTGAACCACCACGATGACGGTTCACGGTTTTGGCCGGACAACCAAAGTTCATGTCAATTGCCGGTGCGCCCATAGCTGCCACTTTGGCGGCATTTGCTGCCAGCATCTCCGGATTATTTCCTAAGAATTGGACATGTACCGGTGTACCTGCCGCCGTCTTGCCACCATTCAACAGTTCAGGGCAGTAAGTATGATAAATATGATCGGGCAGAATGGAGTCAGTGACACGGATAAACTCGGTCACGCACCAGTCAAAGCTACCTACGGATGTCAGCACATCACGCATAATCGGATCGGTTAAGCCTTCCATGGGAGCAAGCACAAGTTTCAACGGTGCACACCTGTAAATTTAAAACGGTGTTATACGTTTTTTCAGCCTGAATGTCCAGGCAGTCTAAATTTTACGCTTCATAAAGGGGAGAGAGGGTGAGAAGGGATTTAGGAAATATTAATAAAACAGCTGTCTTCAGCACAATAAAATAATAGAGTTTTAAAGATGAATAGCTATATTGAAAAGAATCATAAATATATCAGGTGGCAGTATGGAACAGCCTCATTTCAAGGATCATTTCTCCCAGCAATCACAGGATTATGCCTTGTTTCGTCCGCATTATCCGGATACATTGGGAAAGCTATTGGCAGAGCTATCACCAAGTACCAAATTGGCTGTAGATGTCGGCTGTGGTTCTGGACAGCTTTCAGAAGTTTTGGCGAATTACTTCGATCAGGTGATGGCAATTGATGCAAGTAGTGAACAGCTTGCCCAGGCCAAACCGCATCCAAAAATTCAGTATGGTCAGGCATTCGCTGAAGAGATCCCGTGTGTTGACCAGAGTATTGATCTGATTGCGGTGGCTCAAGCAGCGCATTGGCTGAATCTCGAAAAATTCTACGCAGAAGTCCGTCGTATTGCTAAACCCAATGCCATTCTGGCTTTAATTAGCTATGGCGTGTTCAGTGTGGATGAGCCACATCTGGATCATTATTTTAAGCATTTTTATGAAGTCACGCTTGTATCGTACTGGCCGCCTGAACGTCGCCATGTAGATGAAGGATATAAAAATCTACCATTTCCATTTCAGGAAATTTCGATTGAGCCACCTGTATTAGAGGTTGAATGGAACTTTTATCAGTTAATAGGTTATATGAGTACCTGGTCAGCCGTGAAAGCTGCCACTAAAGCACTCGGACATAATCCACTGAACGTACTGGCAGATGCCTTATTGCCAGAATGGGAAGATCCAGAATTGCCTAGAGTGATTCGCTGGCCATTGTCGGTGCGTGTGGGGCGTATCACCGTTTAAAGAATATTCAAGCTAAAGCCTGTTTATTGGACAATGAATTGAATATTTCAAGGCTCAGAATTATCGCCCTAGAATCATTTCCAGCACAAATTTAGACCCAATAAAACCCAGTGCCAGCAAGCCAAAACCGAGCAGGGTAAAGCGCACGGCTTTCTGGCCACGCCAGCCAAACTTCCAGTGTCCGATTAATAGTGAACCATAAACCAGCCAGGAAATAATACTGAACGCAGTTTTATGTGCCAGATGCTGAGCAAAGAAATTGTCGATGGTAAAGAAGCCAAAGCCCAAAGCGAGGGTAAGTAAAACAAAACCGGTCATCAGCATATCAAACAGCAGTGATTCCATGTCTTGATAAGAGGGTAGCAAACTGACCCAAACCCGGCGTTTGTGCTTCTTTTTCAGCTCACGATCCTGAAAACGTAAAATTACAGCCTGAATGGTTGCCATGAGCAATACTGCATAAGCAGACAAAGACAAAATAATATGAATGTCCAAGCCTAGAGAGTTCTGAATAATAATTTTAGCTGGCTGGGTAAAGACAAAACCGAGGGTCAAACCTGTGGCAGCCACTGGAATCCCGATCAGGTTCAGGGCAATAATCGGACGATAAGTACTGTAAATAATACTGAGCAGCAGCATCAAACCCGAGGTAAAAGAAAACAGGGAAAAGACATCATAATTGATGCCTAGCGGAGTATGCATATCACCATATAACACCAGTGCATGCAGGCTCAGGCCAAGCAGTGCAGTTAGCGAAACAAACCATTGATTAGGAGTACGTTTAGACATTAAATGAATGAACAGATACCAGAAGGAAGCGGTATAAGCGACTAATGCTAAGATCGTATAAACCAAGGGGAGGCTAACCATGTCAAACCTTTTTAAGGGTGATGAATATTCATTTATATAAATTCGCTGCGAACTACAGTATCCTATAGCATTCTATGCATAAATTTTCTATTTTAAGAAACAATTTTTTGCTCATGGCTATTTTAAGCGGATTTTGCAATGTTTGATACCTTAACAGAACGACTCACGCAGAGTTTAAGAAATGTTACTGGCTCAGGGCAGCTAACCGAAGACAATATTAAAGATACGTTACGTGAAGTGCGTATGGCGCTTCTTGAGGCCGATGTTGCGTTACCTGTAACTCGTGAATTCATCGCGAAAGTTAAGGAAGAAGCATTGGGCCAGGAAGTGATGACTCAGTTATCTCCTGGGCAGGCTTTTGTCAAAATCGTTCATGACGAATTGACCAAAATGATGGGCGAGGCCAATGAAAGCCTCGACCTCGCTGCAAAACCACCTGTGGTTGTCCTACTTGCAGGCTTGCAGGGTGCAGGTAAAACAACAACTGCAGCGAAACTTGCACGCTTCTTACAAGAACGTCAAAAGAAAAAAGTAGCGATGGTCTCTGCCGACGTATATCGTCCGGCTGCGATCAAACAACTACAGACTGTCGCGGGTGAAGTCGGTGCGATTTTCCTGGAATCCAGCGCAGACGAAAAACCAATTACGATTGTCAATCGTGCGATTGAACAGGCAAAAATCCAGTTTGCCGATGTGCTGATTGTCGATACGGCAGGCCGTTTGCATATCGATGATGACATGATGGGTGAAATCAAAGAGCTGCATGCTGCGATAAACCCGACTGAAACCCTGTTCGTGGTCGATGCCATGACCGGTCAGGATGCGGCAAACACCGCGAAAGCATTCAACGATGCCTTGCCTTTAACTGGTGTGATCCTGACCAAAACTGATGGTGATGCGCGCGGTGGTGCAGCGCTTTCAGTACGCGCGATTACCGGCAAGCCAATCAAATTCTTGGGTATGGGTGAGAAACTCGATGCCTTGGAGCCATTCCATCCTGAGCGTGTTGCACAGCGTATTCTCGGTATGGGTGATGTACTTTCTTTGGTCGAAGAACTTGAACGCAAGGTCGACAAAGAAAAAGCCGAAAAAATGGCGAAAAAACTGCAAAAAGGCGGCAGCTTCAACTTTGAAGACATGCTGATGCAGTTTGAGCAGATGAACAAGATGGGCGGCATGATGGGCTTTCTGGACAAACTTCCTGGCATGAGCAATGCCGGTCTGCAAGATGCGTTGGCGCAAGCCAATCCTGAAAAGCAGGTCAAGAAAATGGAAGCGATTATCCAGTCGATGACCCTGAAAGAGCGCCGTAATCCAGACTTGATGAACCCAAGCCGTAAAAAACGTATCGCAGCAGGTTGTGGTATGGAAGTGGCAGAAGTCAACAAGCTGATCAAGCAACATGCGCAGATGGCCAAGATGATGAAAAAATTTGCCAATCCATCGGGTATGGCAAAAATGATGAAATCACTTGGTGGCTTGCAGAAACAGTTTGGCGGCGGCGGTGGTATGGGTCCATTGTTCGGCGGCAACGACAAGAAATAAGTTTTGTTTAAAAAAAGGCGCAATATGCGCCTTTTTTTATTGCGAATAAATGGTCAAACCGGTTTAAACAAAACAACATTTACTTACCCAAAATAAAAATCTAATCAGGCAGACTCGGGAATATCAGCACAAAATAAAGAGAAATTTCAAATGAACCAAGTAATTGTCGTACATGGTTATACTGCAAGCCCGGAAGAAAACTGGTACCCATGGATTCAGGAAAAAGCCCAACAGGAAAATGTCAGTTTAAAAGTCCTCCGGCTGGATCCATCAACTACACCGACACTGGACACCTGGGGTCAACAAATGCGTGAACAGATTGATGCAATTGATGAGGACAGTATCTTTATTGCACATAGCTTGGGAACTGTAGCCGCATTGCATTACCTATCCAGAGAATTAAGACAGCAGAAAATTCAGCAACTGGTATTGATCGCGGGATTTAATGGCCGGCTGGGTCGCCTGGATGAAGTAAACCCTTTTATTGATGCCGCGGATATCGATTTCGATTTACTCAAACAACAGGTTGCAGAGCGTGTGGTGATTTACTCCGAAGGAGATGACCGGGTTGCACCAGAATTTAGCCTGGAACAGGCGGACAGTCTTGATGCAATTGTGGTGAATGCCAAGCATCACGGACATTTTATTGATTCACAAGGCTGTACTGATCTGCCGGAGCTCTGGAAAGTGATCGAGCCTTATCTGATTAAATCTTAAATTTAGGCATGTTATTGTATTCGCTAAATTTTAAAATTTAATATGAGATGGTGTTCAAAAAGGTACTTGAATTCCATCTCCAGACTGTTTAAAACTGATTTTTATCGACGCCGTTTGCGTTCAATAATTATAAGTAATGCACTATGAAAAATATAATAAAAAAAGTCTATATCGTGCCGGATTATCAGGCGACCTCCAATGATCACTGGTACCCTTGGCTCAGTCGCCAGCTTAAAAATGCCGGTTTTGAGTCCAAGCGGATTATGCTGGCCAACCCTTTTCAGCCTGATTTAGAAGAGTGGCAGCAGAATCTGAAACTGCACATTCCGCACATGGATGAACATACCTTTTTAGTTGCACATGGCCTGAGTTGCGTCAGTGTTTTAAACTTTTTACAGGAACATTATATTCAGCAGCAACGCAAGATTGGCGGCATCATTCTGGTCTCAGCCTTTGATACACCCTTGGTGGCATGGTCAGAACTGAATAAAATACTGCAGGCTGTGCGACTTGATCTGAAAAACTTGCCCTATAGCTATAAACGTGCGGTGATGCTGATTTCCAGTAATGATCCCTATGTGCCTGCACCGATTTCCTTGCGTTTAGCCCATAGCTTGAATGCACAAATTTTTGAGATCAAAAAAGCCGGGCATTTCAATAAATCTGATGGCTTTTCCGAATTCCCTCAATTGCTGGATATTATCAAACAGTGTCTGGCAAATGAGCTGCAAAATGCTGCAGGCCTTTAAGTAAAAGATCAGGTTCAATCTGGGGATGGTGATGGCTGAGATGCTGCGCAAACAGTGGAGCATCTCCACCGGTTAAAACCAGCTGTGCTGGGAAATCATACAGGACTTTTTCAATGGTGCTGAGCAGGCCCAGCAGAATGCCATGATGTACAGCATCCAAGGTATTGCGGCCAGGATTAAGTTCAGAAAAAGCACCCTCCGGAATTTTAATGCCTTTGGTATTCTGAATCAGTGCATCGCGTTGCAAGTACAGATTCGGCAGAATAAATCCACCCAAATGTTGTTGTCCTTGCGCCAGATCAATGGTCAGTGCCGTACCACAACTAATTACACAGTAATTTTTATGCGCTTGAGTCGCCACTGCAAGTACCTGTAACCAGCGGTCAATGCCCAGCTGAGAAGGTTCATCATAGCCACAGATCAGACCAGCATATTCCGCCTGTACCTGAGCAAAAATCACTGGAATATGCAGACTTTCTAAAATGCTGAGAATACGCTCATTATTGATTTTATCCTGGACCGAGGATAGACCCACCTGATGCAAGCCCAGTGTTTTAAAATGCTGGATTAGGCCCAGTAATAAATCGGCAGGAGACTGTAAATGTAATTCCGCTGCCTGTTCAATAATCTGATCATGCTCGGTAATCCAGTATTTCAGCCTGGTATTGCCAATATCCAACCATAATTTTTTCATTGCTGTATGCCTGTTCATCCACCGTGTTGAAGGCGGAGCTGTCCCTGATAAAAAGTCTGGATTCCTTGATCGGTCAAAATCTTGACTGCACCATCATCCTGAATTCCGAGAAAAGTACCGGAATATTGCCCTTGCACATCGGTAAATTCAACTGTTTGTTGCATAAATGCAGCCGATCGATTGAAACGCGCCGCCAGATTTTGACTGCCATAATTAAACCATTGCCCGGCTTGTTGAATCGCCAGATATAACTGGGCAATCAGTTCGACTCTTGAGGTGCAGGATAAACCCAGCTCGCTCAGGGAACTGACCAGCTGGTCTGGAAGGTTGGTGGGCAGAGGATCAATATTTAGCCCGACCCCGACCACCACCTGCGTGGTTGAAACTGGCTCGACCAGAATACCCCCCCATTTTCCATGCAGGCTGTACAGGTCATTCGGCCATTTCACCTGTAATTCCAGGCCTTTTAGGCTTGGCATTTGCAGGATATTTAACGCAATTTCTAGCGCCAGACGACCATCAATGGGTTTTTGTGTATGCAGCAATGTGCTTAAATAGATGTTCCCTTCAGGTGATATCCACTGACGTTGACGCTGTCCACGGCCGTGGGTCTGCACATGACTGCATACCAGAACCTGCTGTACCCCTTTCGTTGCCAATTCGCGCACATCATCATTGGTCGATGTGGTAATCGGTTTGATGAGTAATACTTCCGGGAGTTGGCCTGCATCGCTTAATCGTTGTTGCAGTTCACGAGTTTCTACATCCATTTGAATCTAAACGTGGTAAATATCGTTATGGAGTTAATCATATATTTATTGATTGGTGCAATTGCCGGATTCGCCGCAGGCCTGTTTGGAGTCGGTGGAGGTCTGATCATTGTACCCATCCTCTACATTGTTTTTACCCAGCTTCAGTACGATCCTAGCGTGATTATGCATATGGCGGTGGGTACTTCCCTGGCGACGATTATTGTGACTTCTATCAGCTCGGTCATGGCACATCATCAACGAGGGGCAGTGCTGTGGCCTGTGTTTCGTAATCTGGCGCCAGGTCTGGTGATAGGGTCATTTGTGGGTGCGGGGATTGCCGATTATTTATCTGGTCGAGGTTTGCAATTGTTAATCGGGTTCTTTGCGGTCTGGGTAGCGTTTCGAATGTTTAAAGGTGCCAATATTCAGGTCGATCCAAACCAAAAATTACCTTCAACACCGCTGCAAATTGCTGCGGGTGGCGGGATCGGTGTGGCATCGGCCATTTTTGGAATTGGCGGGGGCAGTTTGACGGTCCCATTTCTGAATCGTTGTGGGGTTGTCATGCAAAAAGCAGTAGCGACCTCTGCCGCTTGTGGCTTGCCAATTGCAATCGCGGGTGCATTAGGTTTTATGTGGTTTGGTAAACAGGCGCAGGTCACCGTACCAAATACTATCGGTTATATTCATATTTATGCGTTTCTCGGTATCAGCACGATGAGCTTTTTCACTGCGAAACTGGGCGCAAAAGTGGCACATCTGCTTTCACCGGCTGTATTGAAAAAATGTTTTGCGGCCTTGCTGACTACCGTCGGCCTGTATTTTATTTATCAGGGTTTCATTGCCTGATTCAAATGTTCAGGTTAAATCAATGCGTCGCTGCAGGAGAATAGATCACTATTCTCCTTTTTTGTAAGTGGGAGTTGGCTATATAGACACAAGATTGTCTGACAATGTCAAAGTAATCATTAAAAAAAAGCCGTTTAATAGCAACATAGCCCAAATAAAGGGTTAAACCATTATTCATAAAAATAAACACAGGAACGGTATGCCATTAGAACAAGCGCAAAGTTTGTCTGAGCAGATTGCCAAGCATATTAGCGAACAAATTATTCGCGGTGAACTGGTCGAAGGCGAACGTATACAGGAACTTAGGATTGCCTCGGAGCTTGATGTCAGCCGGGGTTCGGTTCGTGAAGCACTGTTGTTGCTGGAACGCACCCAACTGATTGAAATTTTTCCACGCCGGGGAGCAATTGTTTCAGAAATGTCGGCCTTGCAGGTGCGTGCCTTATTTGACATGACCTCGTTATTGCTCGGGCAGATGGTGCATCGCATGGCGGAGACCTGGCGGGTGCATGAAGCTGAGCGCATTCAGCTATTATTAGAGCAATTGGAAGCAGAAACCCGCCAAGGACACACTGAAAAGTTTTATGATCTGATCTTTCAGGGCATGGCCCAGCAGCATGAGATGGTGGGGAATCCTTATCTGATGCGCTACTATCAGGAACTGCTGCCATCTTTACGTCGGAGCTATTTTCTGACCCTGAATATTTCCAGACGCGAGTTACAAGAATCTTTTGACTTATTTAAACTGGTCACTGAAGCAATTTTGATACGAAAAACCCATCAGGCCACTTTATTTATGGAAGATTTTTGTCGACACTTGCGCAACCTTGTGTTGGAATCTCTGACACGGATGAAACAAATTGAACTCGCGTGGGCCAGACGCTCACGACGTTAAATCAGGACATTATGCGTTTAAGCAGTTTAAAACTTTCAGGCTTTAAATCTTTTGCCGACAGTACCACCTTACATTTTAAAGATAACCGTACTGCGGTCGTGGGACCAAATGGTTGTGGTAAATCCAATGTCATTGATGCCATACGCTGGGTCATGGGCGAGTCCAGTGCGCGTCAGTTGCGTGGTGGCAGCATGCAGGATGTCATCTTTACCGGAACTGCCAAGCGTAAACCGGTCGGTATGGCCAGTGTGGAACTGCGCTTTGACAATACTTATGGCAAGCTCGGCGGTGCCTATAATGCCTATAATGAACTGGCGGTACGCCGGCAGGTCAACCGCGATGGCAAGTCCGAATATTTCCTGAATGGCAGCAAATGCCGTCGTCGTGATATTACCGATATTTTCCTTGGCACCGGTTTGGGTCCGCGTTCCTATGCGATTATCGAGCAGGGCATGATCAACCGTCTGGTGGATGCCAAGCCAGATGAAATGCGGGTTTATATTGAAGAAGCCGCGGGTGTATCACGCTATCAGGCGCGTCGCCGTGAAACCATACTGCATCTGGATCACACCACACAAAACCTGTCGCGTCTGGAAGATATCGCCTCCGAACTGAAATCCCAGCTAAAAACCCTAAAACGTCAGTCGGAAAGTGCGATTCAATATAAAGAACTGGAAGGACAGATCCGTACGATCAAGATTGAAATTCTGTCTTTTCAATGTGAGCAGAGTCACCGCTTACAGGAAGAATATACCCTTGAGATGAATACGCTCGGGGAAAAATTTAAGCTGGTGCGTTCTGAACTGACTTCCGTAGAACATGATTTGGGAAGCACCAGTGAACTGTTCCAGCGTCTGATTCAGCAATCCACCCCTTTGCAAAGTGAATGGCAACAGGCCGAGAAAAAACTGGCTGAACTGGAAATGACCCTGCAGCAAAAGCAGTCTTTGCTGGAGCAGAATTCTACAAGTCTGGTTAAACTGGAACAGCAAAAAGCCCAGACCAAAGAGCGTTTGCAGTTGATTGAACTGCAACTCGAAACCTTGCAGCAGCAATTTGAAGATCAGCAGGCACAATTGCAGCAACAAGATGGCCAGAGTCAGACGCATAGCCAGAATCTGAGTGAGCTCAAATCCCAGCAGAGTACAATTGCAGCGCAATTCGCACAGATTAAAACTCAGGTCGAACAGCAGCAACAGCGTAAATTGCAAATGCTGGCTCAAAGCGAGCAACTGGCAAAGAATATTGAACGGATTGAACAGCAGAAACAGACGCTACAACAGCAAAGCACACAGATTCAGCAACAGGCGCAGCAAGATGAGCTGGAGCAGTATCAGACAGATAAAGCACAGGCTGAACAGCAAATCGTTGGCTATGAAATTCAATTAACAGATTTAAGAACTCAATTCGAACAGCTTCAGGCAGAGCAGGTGACCCATCAGCAGCGCTTGATGCAACTCAAATCTGAAATTCAGGTGCTGCATTCAGAAAAGAAAAACCTGAGCCAATTACTGACCAAAGCCAACCCGAATAGCAAGAGTGATGCGGTCCAGCTGATGCATATACTTAAGCTCAATGATGCAGGCAAGGCACATGCCAGCCTGATCGAAAAGTTTCTGGCAAAATGGCTGTCTGCCCAGATTCTGGCCGAGGGCGAGCACTTCCTTGAAGATTGTGCACGTCAGTTAAAACAACAGGCTGTTCAGGATAAAATTCAGATTTCCAATACGATGTGTCTGGCCGACTGGATTGAATCTCCACATTATTCACTGTGGCAACAAGTCGCGGTCGTAGATACATTAGCACAAGCATTACCGCTTCAAACTGAGTTATTACAAGGCCAGACATTACTGAGTTTAGATGGCTATCATATTGGTGCAGACTGGGTCATTGCTCTGGATTATGATGAAGCCAGTCAGGCCGGACAAGGTGCTTTAAGCCATCGAATTCGACTGGATGAAATAGAGCAGCAGCTTGCGAAACTTGAACCTAAGTTTATGCAGCTGGAGCAGCAGTTACCTGAACTCACCGATCAGGTTAAAACTTTGCAAAGCCAGATTCAGAGTATCAGCGAGCAGCAGAAACAAGCTCAAAAACAGCTGCAGCAGCTCGATGTCAAGATTGCCAAAGTACAAAGCAGTGCGCAGGCTTTCGCATTGCAAAAGCAGCAATTACAGCATCAGCTGCAACAACTGGATGAGCAGCTTGAAGAAGATGCCATGCAAAAAGACGATCTGGAAATTGATCTGCATGCCCTGAATCTAAAGCTGGAGCAGGCTTTACCGAATTATAAAACCCTGCAATTTCAGCTAGAAGAATTGAGTGCTCAGTTAGATGACTCGCAGCAGCTTAGCCAGCAAGCGCAGCAGGAACTGGAATTGCTACGCCGTCAATGTGTGCAAAGCCAGCAGCAGATCGAATTACTGGAAAAAGATCAGGTATTCCTGAAAGAACAGTTTCAGCAAATTACTGCACAAATCGAACAGGCCAAGAAATTTGTCGATCCGGTACAGCTAGAATTGCCTGCTTTACAGAGTCAGTTTAATGAACAGGCGCAGATCACTGAAAAGCTGCAAAAGACTTGGTCCGACTGGCAGGTTGAGTTAAATCAGGTGCAGAGCAAGCAGCAGCAGCTGACCGAACAGCGTCACAGCTTCCAGCAGCAGGATGAACAGCTGCGTAGTGAGCTGGAAGCCAAACGTTTAGCTTGGCAGGCAGCCAAATCTGATTTGCAGCATTATTCAGAACAGCTGAAAGAACTGAACCATGATGTCATTAGCGGCTTAAATATTGATATTAAGGCCCATCAGGCGAAGCTGGAAAAAGCCCAAACCCAGTTCGATAAACTCGGCGCAGTCAATCTGGCGGCTTCTGAAGAATATGAAGAAGTATCAAAACGTTACGAGGAACTGAGTCACCAGATGCAGGATTTGGAAAATACGGTTGAACAGCTACAGGCTGCGATGAAAAGTATTGATCAGGAAACCCGTAAACTGTTTATGCACACGTTTGATCAGGTCAATGCCGAGCTGCAAAACCTGTTTCCGAAAGTATTTGAGGGCGGTGAAGCGAGTTTAAGTCTTGAAGATGGATGGCAATCGGGTGTAAAACTAATGGCCCGACCACCAGGCAAGCGTAACAGTTCACTCGCGTTACTTTCTGGCGGGGAAAAGGCTTTAACTGCCTTGGCATTGGTCTTCGCAATTTTCCGCTTAAATCCGGCACCATTTTGTGTACTGGATGAAGTCGATGCACCCCTGGATGATGCCAATGTGGGACGTTTTTGTAATTTAGTCAAAGAGCTTTCTGAACAAGTGCAATTTATTTATATTACCCATAACAAACTTGCAATGATGATGGCGACTGATCTTTTAGGTGTAACCATGCCTGAACCGGGAACCTCAAAATTAGTGACAGTAAATTTGGAACAGGCAAAAGAATACGGCTTAGCTGCGGAGGTATAATATGGAAATCACCACCATTATCGGGATTGTTATTGCAATTATCATCATGCTGTTGGGCATCAGAATGTTGCTCAAAAAACCTGTCGAGGCAGCGCCTTCACTGGATGCCAGCCTGCATATCGACCCGGATAGCCAGACCCCTGTCATTCCTCGGCATGTACGATCGCAACTGGCAAAGCAGGACGCAGATTCAACACAACGCATAGAGCCAAGCCTGAGTGCAGGTGAACCGGCTCCTGAAAAGCCTTCCGCCTTTCGCAAGGCTGAATCAACTCCGGTTGAGCCAAAAGCGGTTGAAACTCCTGTAGCTGCCCATTCGGGCGATGTGACAGAGGCTAAAGTGGGGGCAACATCGGTCGCGACAGAAGCAGCTGACACAGCAGTAGAGCAAAAGCTGGCTGAAACAGAACAGGAAAACAATCACGCCGAAAATAAAGATAAAGCTGCCGAATTCAGTCTGAACAGCAATATTGAAAAAGCTGAAATTTCTGAATTTAATGATGAAAGCAGTATTCTGGATGCACATCTGCATGAGCAAAAAATAGTGGATGAAGAAAGTGCATTATCCAGTGCTGAAACCATTATTTCTTTGCATATCTATCCGCAAGGTCGTGTGCTTTCAGGTGATAAAACTTTGAAAGTTCTACTGAAATATGGTCTGCGTTATGGCGAACTGGCCTGTTTTCACCGTTATAGTGAAGATGGTTCAAAACTGCTGTTTTCGGTACTGCAAATGACTGATACAGGTATGGAAGGCTTTGATCTGGAGACTCTGTCGACTCAGGAAGTCAAAGGTCTGGCATTCTTCCTGGCTTTACCGCATAGTGATGTACAAAATGCTTTTGATACCATGGACAGTATTTCGCGGTTAATTGCTCGTGAAGTGGATGGTCTGGTCTATGATCAGAACCAGCAGGAATTCACGCCACAATTACGTGAATTCTGGCGCCATCAGGCAATTGATTATCGCCCGGGACAGGCCACCTGATTCGAAGATTGCTTTGTTCAATCTCCAAGTTGAATCTGTAGACTGCAATTTTTATAATAGCCAAAAGCTGAATATTCTACAGGGCGGATTTTCCGCCCTTTTTTATGGTGAAATTATGACCCAAGATGCCACTGTGATTGCGCAAATGCGTCAATTGATTCAACTGCTTGCCAAGCATAATCATGCTTATTATGTGATGGATCAACCGAGCATTGAAGACAGTGAATATGATCAGCTCTTTCATCAGCTCAAAGCCCTAGAAGAACAATATCCACACTTGCAGCAACCCGATACACCCACTATCAAGGTGGGGGGGCAGGCACTTGCAAAATTTGTAACTGTCACGCATGCCGTGCCGATGCTGTCTTTGGGGAATGTGTTCAATCAGGAAGATCTGCTGGCTTTTGCCCGCCGTATTGAAGAACGTTTGCCAAATCAAAAAATTGAATATGATGTTGAGCTGAAATTTGATGGCCTGGCGATTTCACTCTGGTATGAACATGGCGTACTGGTGCGCGGTGTCACCCGTGGTGATGGGGAAACTGGAGAAGATATTACCCAGAATGTCAAAACCATCCGTAACCTGCCGAAATTCCTGTCTCCAGTGAATGGCGTTATTCCAGAATTACTGGAAGTGCGTGGCGAAGTGCTGATGCCGAAATCCGGCTTTGAACGCCTGAATGCGGCCAATGCAGCGAAAGGCGAAAAAACCTTTGCCAATCCACGTAACGCTGCGGCCGGCAGTTTACGCCAGCTTGATCCGAATATTGCAGCTTCTCGACCTTTGGCTTTTTATGCCTATGGGATTGCCCAATGTGTACCACACCATGGTCAAACCACGATGTCAGCCAGTCTGGAATGGCTACAGCAGTTTGGCTTTGCTGTTGGTGAGCGGCATTTTATCTGCAGTAGCATCCAGGAAGTGCAAAAAGTTTACGAGCAGATCATTGAAGAACGTTCAAAGCTTAGTGTCGAAATCGATGGTATGGTCATTAAGGTCAATGACCTTAAACAGCAACAAAAACTAGGTTTCTTGAGCCGTGAACCACGTTGGGCAACCGCTTATAAATTCCCTGCGGTTGCGGCATTGACCACCGTTGAAAATATTGACTGGCAAGTAGGCCGTACCGGAACGTTGACCCCTGTGGCACGTTTAAATCCGGTTGCCGTGGGCGGTGTGACGGTTTCCAATGTGACCCTGCATAATATTGGTGAAATTCACCGTCTGGATGTAAGAATCGGGGATACCGTCAGTGTCTATCGTAGTGGTGACGTGATTCCTAAGGTTGAAAAAGTCTGGCCAGAATTTCGTCCTGTTGACGCAGTCGAAGTGCATTTACCTGAGAACTGTCCAGTGTGTGATTCACCCGTGGTGATGCCGGAAGGTGAAGCACTGGCACGTTGTTCAGGTGAACTGTATTGTGCGGCGCAGCGCATCGAAACTATTCGTCACTTTGTTTCGCGTAAGGCTATGGATATCGAAGGTCTGGGCGATCGCTGGGTGGAGTCACTGTTACATCTCAATCTTTTGAAAGATGTTTCGGATATTTATCACTTGCATGAGCATCGTGAGCAATTGCTGCAAATCGAAAAAATGGGTGAAAAATCCGTGCAGAATCTCATTGATTCGATTGAGAACAGCAAGAAAACTACATTGGCAGCGTTTATTTATGCACTCGGTATTCGCGGTGTAGGTGAAACGACAGCACGTATGCTGGCCAATACTTTCCAGACTCTCGACGCTTTGCGTAGTGCTGATGTAGACGCTTTAAAGAAAACACCGGATGTTGGTGATATTACCGCAGAATGGATTGTTGATTTCTTCCAGGCACCGCATAACCTGGAAGTATTGGATCGCTTGTTGGCTGCCGGTATTCATTGGGATGCGCCAATTGCACCAACGCGCCAACCACTGAATGGTGAAAGCTGGGTAGTGACTGGAACTTTAAGTTCTATGGGACGTGATGAAGCGACGCAATTACTGCAAGCATTAGGTGCCCGGGTTAGCGGGAGTGTCTCTAGCAAGACCAAATGTGTGGTGGCGGGTGAAAAAGCGGGTTCTAAGCTCGATAAAGCAGAAAAACTCGGTGTGCCTGTGATCAATGAAGCGCAATTTATTGCTTTGATGAAAGAGCATGGGCAAATCGAAGAATAATTAGCTCTAAACAATGACTCAAATAAAAAAGACACCTAGGATGATGAATCTTGAGATGTCTTTTTTATTGCTAATTTAAAACTATAGGTGAATGGAGGGGGAGGATAGACAAATACAAGGACGGGTTCGGCAATGTAAGTTGAATTCACGTACAATATCGATTCATTTGCAGGTATAGATCCTGCCTTATTGATTCTATTCTCCCGTTGATGATTGGCATACACATGGCGCAAGCAAAGAAATCTTTTCCGCAACAAAAATCGCAATTACATGCACGAAATCTGCATCGTAGTCGTTACGATTTTCCTCAGCTGATCAAGAGTTGTCCGGAACTTGCACCTTTTGTCAGCCTGAATCAATACAACGATCTTTCAGTCAACTTTTCTGATCCACTGGCTGTGAAAATGCTCAATAAAGCATTGCTCAAGCATTTTTACGGCATTCAATATTGGGATATTCCTCAATATTATCTTTGCCCACCGATTCCGGGTAGAGCAGACTATATTCACTATTTGGCTGACCTGTTAAGTGACAATAATAACGGCCAAATTCCAACAGGGCGTGCAGTTCAGGTGTTAGATATTGGGGTAGGTGCGAACTGTATTTATCCGATCATTGGGCATCGTAGTTATGGTTGGAAATTTGTTGGCTCAGACATTCATCCTGCATCGGTTAAAAGTGCTCAATTTATTGTGGAGGCAAATCCAAATCTCAGGAAGGGGATTCAGATTCGATTGCAAAAGACACCGAGCAATATTTTCAAAGGTGTGATTAAACCTTCAGATCGTTTTGATTTGACCCTGTGTAACCCACCATTTCATGCTTCACAAGATGAGGCAAATGCCACAGCAACGCAAAAACTACGCAAACTTGGCAAACCGGTTGATCGGTCTAAAGTGGTGTTAAACTTTGGTGGACAAAAGAACGAGCTGTGGTGTGACGGTGGAGAAGAACGCTTTGTTTGCCAAATGGTACAAGAGAGCACACAGTTTGCTGAGCAATGTCTTTGGTTTAGTACACTGGTTTCTAAGAAAACCACATTGCCTATGCTGTTAAATACCTTGCGTAAGTGCGGTGCAGTGGATGTAAAAACTATTAAAATGACGCAGGGGCAAAAAGAGAGTCGTTTTGTGGCTTGGACTTTTCTAGATACAAAGCAACAGCAAGCGTGGAAAAATGCGCGTTGGACTTCTGCTTAGCTTGTTTTTATGCAGGAATAGTGAGCTTGTGGGCGCATAAGTCGGTGTAGTAGCTCAAATTTAATCTGACAGACACCATAAAAAATCGGTCACTGTCAGATCAGGTTTGAGCTCGTACAATTAAGGAATATATTTCTTCACCACACCATCATCCAGCAGCTGCTGGAAATGTTCGACCAGACTTTCATTCACAGGGCGGTATTCGATGCCGAGCTCATCCTTGCTTTTTCGTGCATTGAAGAAAATTGGATAGCCCATATTTAATTCGACAAACTTGCGACTAAAGCCTGCCACAGGACCAAACAGCTTGAAGGCTGTTTTCGGCAGTTGATTACGCGGGAACGGGAATTTAGGACCAAACGCTTTACGTAGGATTTTACCCATTTCCAGCAGGCTTAAAGTCTCACTAGAGACAATATAGCGACCGTGTGCTTGTGGGTTAAACGCAGCACGGATATGTGCTTCAGCGACATCCTGAACATCGACCACGCCATTCCACATCGGTGGAACGCCAAGCAGGGTCATGCCGTTGGCAAACTGTTGCAGGACTTCTACGCTGCCAGACTGGGTATTTGGCGTTAAGGATTGCCCAAAAACCAGTGCAGGATTGATGCAGACCAGATCCCAGCGATCCTGTGCTTCAGCCATTTCCCAGGCTTTACGTTCTGCCATAACCTTGGAGTATGGATAAGGCTGATGGATTTCTGAACTGGTGGTGTTCCAGTGTGATTCATCAAAGCTGGTGTGCTCGGTTTGCAAAATATCAATTGCATCACCATATGTTGAAGCAATACTTGACGTCACGATCACACGTTGGACCGATTCGGTTTTATTGACACTGTTGAGCACATTTTGCGTGCCTAAAATCGCAGGTTCAATAATATCCTTGAGCGCATCTTTATAATTGGTCACCACAAAAGGCGAAGCCATATGAAAGACAATCTCACAGCCTTGCATGGCTGCATCAAAAGAACCCGGCTTGAGCAGGTTGGCTTCAAACAGTTTAAGTGTGCCCGGACTGCTGTCAGCAATTTGTTCCAAATGCGTATAACTCTGGCTTTTGTTTAGATCACGTACCGTGGCATGTACGGTATAACCTTGTGTCAGAAGTTTCTGGATCACCCAGCTGGCAATATAGCCAGATGCACCGGTCACCAGAACAGGTGCTGTACTGTGTTGTAATGTCATATTTTAACCATTGTTGTTTTAACTTCGCATCGTCGTCACAATTATGCACGAACCAGACCAAACTAGTGAGTCCAAGACAAAAATAAGTAACAAGATAAGTGCTTATTAATATTTACAAAAATAAACGTTTGAATATTCCAGCCAGTTCATCTGAATAAAGCGGGTACAAAAAATGCAACACCTTGTTTTATAAATGGGATTTGGCCTAATAGAGAGCGTAAATGCAAGTGCTTCTCATTTTAATTATATAAAAATCATATATTTACAATAATTTTAATTTTGCAAATCAAAAATCTTTTCTCCATAATAGCAAGATAAAAGCAGGGAGTAATGCAAATGCGCGGTAATCCAGAAGTCGTAGATTATTTAAATATGCTGATCGGTGGCGAACTGGCTGCTCGTGACCAATACCTGATTCACTCTCGTATGTATGAAGATTGGGGTCTGACTAAAATCTTTGAACGCATCGATCATGAAATGCAGGAAGAAGCACAGCATGCAGATGCCCTGATCCGTCGTGTCCTGTTCCTGGAAGGTACGCCGAATATGCAGCGAGATGATATTGAAGTGGGTGCAGATATTGTGACTTGTCTGAAAGCTGACCTCAAGCTTGAATATCATGTGCGTGAAAAACTGGCTCAAGGGGTAAAACTTTGCGAAGAGCAGGGTGATTATGTAACCCGTGACATGCTGCGCCAGCAAATGTCGGATACTGAAGAAGATCATACCTACTGGTTAGAAAAACAGTTACGCTTGATCGAGCTGATTGGTCTGCAAAATTATATTCAGTCACAAATGTAAAATATGCAGTTATAAAAAAACCCAGCATTTGCTGGGTTTTTTTATAACTGATGACTTAAGAATTATTATTACTCACGATCCCGATTTTTTTGACTTCCAGCCGTTGAGCTGCCGCCATGACCATAGCGATATGCTTATATTCTGTCGCACGATCTGCCTTGATTTTAATCTGATCCTGATCCGCTTTTTGCGCTACTGTCTTGAATAAGTTTTCCAGAGCCTGGGTATTCTCTACTGGTTGATCATTCCAGAAAATCTTACCTTGTGCATCCAGACGTAATTCCACCAGCTCAGGCGGTTTTTCTTCGGTTACAGGCGGTGTGCCATTTGGCAGGTCAATATTAATCGAGTTGTTTGGTAAAGGAATTGTGATGATAAACATAATCAGTAAAACCAGCATGACATCAATCAGTGGTGTCATGTTGACATCTAGCATCACATCATCATCTTGATTTGAACCAACATTCATACCCATAAACTTAATCCCTCTTTGTGCTTAAGGTGTAGCGGGCGGAGTGGTGACAAAAGCAATTTTGCCAATACCCGCTTGCTGGGTCGTACTGATCACCTGATCAATTGCCTCATAAGGCGTTATCTGATCACCACGGATATGCACTTCAGGCTGCGGACGTTTTTGGGCTTCTGCCTGTAAACGGGTCAGTAAAACTGATTTATCTGCGATATAGATTTCGTTCCAGAAAATATCACCTGTTTTGTTGACTGCCAGCTGGATGTTTTCCGGTTTGGTTTCATACGGTACATTTCTTTCTTCGGGTAGATCGACAGGTACAGTATGAATGGCAACCGGTACAGTAATCAGGAAGATAATGAGCAGAACCAGCATAATATCAACCAAAGGGGTGGTATTAATGGTTCCAATTACCTCATCATCGCTGTCGTTTGAATTGACCATCATTCCCATGGCTGATGCCTCACTCTTACTTCACGTCACGATTAACAGGATTATTGGTTGTAATTTCACCGCTGAGTAATACTGCGTGTAAATCAGAACCAAAAGTACGCACTTCTTCCATCACTGCTTTATTACGGCGGGTCAACCAGTTGTAGCCCAGTACTGCCGGTACAGCGACGGCCAGACCGATTGCAGTCATGATCAGTGCTTCACCCACTGGACCTGCTACTTTATCAATCGAAGCCTGACCAGAAACACCAATCGCGGTAAGCGCGTGGTAGATACCCCAAACCGTACCAAACAGGCCAACAAAGGGTGCAGTAGAACCGACTGTGGCAAGGAAGGCCAGGCCACCACTCAGATGGTTCTGGATTTTGTCGATTGCACGGGAAATCGAAATGGTGACCCAGGTATTGAAATCAATACGTTCAAGTAAATTACCACCATGATTTTGGGTCGACTTGATACCTTTTTCTGCAATAAAGCGGTAGACGCTGGCTTCATTGAGGTTTTGGGCTGCGTTATCCAGAGAAGACGATTCCCAGAACTGGTGTTCAGCTTCCTTGGCTTGCTTGCGAATCTTGCCTTGTTGCAGGCATTTGCTGATCATGATGTACCAGGTACCAATCGACATAATCAATAGAATGAACAGGGTAATTTTCGAAACAATATCACCTTCTTTCCACATGGCTTCCAGACCATAAGGATTATATCCAGCCTTTTCATCCTTAGCTTCAGCTGGTAATGGCGGCGGGGTCGGTGTAGCCGCTGTTGCTGGTATTGTTACCGCTGTTTCAGTGACAGCACTGGTATTGGGTGTAGCGGACTGTTCTGCAAAAACTGCTTGTAAAGGCAATAAAGTGCTCATGGCAATTACGCCGGCAGCAGTCATATTTTTTAAAGGTTTTAGTGATTTTTTCATCATGGATCTCCTGATTTTTTTCTTTATCTGTCGTATCTGTTAGTCAAGGACAAATTCATATGGAATGTCATACCAAGATTCTTGCGGTTCGCCATTTTTCATTGCCGGCTTGAAGGTACATAAACTGAAGGCCTTCGATGCGGCACGATCCAATGCACGGCTCCCGCTTGACTTTTTCACCTTCGCATCCTGAACCTTGCCAGCAGTATTTACATATACAGAGATCAGCACTTCACCTTGTTCTTCATTCATTAGTGCATCACGTGGATAGTCTGGGCGTTTACAACCCGCTTCACCTTGAGAAACACCACGAGTGACTCCAGAAGGCTGAGGTGGAGCTGGTGCTGGAGCGGCTGCAACAACTGGAGCCGGGGCTGCTACTGGACTTGGCGAAGGACTGGCTGCAACAGGGGTAGGTACTGCAACAGTTGTCGGTTGGGTTGGCGTTGGAAGTGTTTTCTGTACAGGAACGACTTTTTCAACCGGTTTCACCTCAGGCACTTGTGCCACTTTCTCCACTATTTTGGGTGGTTCAGGTGGTGTTTCTTTTGGTGGTTCAGGTTCAGGCGGCTTAATATCCTGAATGATCATCAGTTCTACCGGCTGTTCTGACGGTTTTATTATTTCTTTTGCCATACCTGCTATCAGCACCAGGCCAACTAGAATATGCAATAAAATTACCACCCCAATACCAGTCAGTTTTTTGGCGGAGTTTTTTTCTAAGTCTTCAAACTTTGTGCCCATCATGACTCCTAGAATTTAAGACAAACAGGAAATAGTGCACTGATGAGAAAATTATTTTTAGTTACAGGCTGCATTATTTTTTGTTTGGCCAAAATTAAACGGGGAAAACTGCAAACACCGCTTGGCAGCAGTGTTTGCAAAGTGATTAATTAAAAGAATTTATAAGTACCGCGTAAGAAGTAGCTACGGCCTGTAGGGTCACCATGACGAGGGTCATAGCCATATTGTGCATTGTTGGTTGCATCAGACGCAGGTGGTTCTTTATCAAACATGTTCTTGATCCCTGCAGTCAATTCAAGGTTCTTGAATCCTTTATATGTTCCTGCAAAGTTGTAAACCATCCATGCACCTACATCACGTGTTTCTGAAAAATCTTTATATCCACGGATATATTGTTGCTCTAACAACATTCTCCAGTTTTCATAAGTCCAGTTCACATTGGCAATATGTTTCCAGCGAACGACTGCCGGATCATCATAAATACCTACGTAATCTTCCCATTCACCACCTGGTTCTATTTGGTAATCCATTTTGATGACATAAGTCCCATCAATTCCGAAACCAAAACGGCCAGTCGCGGTCATTGGACTTAAATAGTTCAGACTGAGGTCGATCCCTTGAGTTTTTAGGCCACCCATATTTTGTAAGGTCGTATTTAAATACTGGATACGGCCATCTGGTGCATAAACAATCAGGTTGCCATAGCGATCAAGATCATCAAAAATCATATCTGGAGAGACTGTACCGACCAGATCTTCGATTTTAATGTTGTAGTAATCAGCTGTGAAAACCAGGTTCTTGATTGGCTCGTAGACAAAACCGGCAGTATAAGAAGTTGACTCTTCAGGTTGTAAGTCCGGGTTACCGCCTTGTTTACGTTTAAACTGCATACCGCACTGATCGGCAAACTGAAGGTTGTTCGGTGTGCCATCAGCATTACAGAAACGCGGGTTATTGAAAGGTGAACTGGTATAGGTTTCGCTTTGCGGAGAGTTTATTTCCCATAAGCTCGGTGCACGGAAACCTGTGCTATATGAAGTACGGAACATGAGCTCTTTTACCGGCTCCCAACGTAGCGAGGCTTTCGGATTGAAAGAATCGCCAAAGTCGCTATAGTCATCATAACGTGCAGCAAGTTGAGCTTCTAACCCGGCTACGATTGGTATGTGAAATTCAGTAAATATTGCAGTGATATCGCGATCACCTTTACTGATTGGTTTGTCCGGGTCTATACCACTGCCTGGCACCTGACGGACAAGATCGGAATTTATTTTGGCTTCCCAGTCTTGGGTAGTGTAACTACCACCTACGGCAAAACCGACCTCACCTGCAGGCAATTCATAGATAGGACGGCTTAGGGTGAAATCCACGGTAGTTGAATCTAGCGTTGCCTGATTTGTCGGACCTGCGACATCAAAAGTAGACCATTTTCCGGCATCTTCCGGCGCTTGAGGGCCAAATGGGTTGAGTGTACCGTCATTCAGGGCTGCCTGGACTCTACTTTGGTTTAAGTAACCGCTGACGAAATTATCAGTCGCTTCGCCTTTGGCATAAGTTACACCACCGTTGAGGTCCCAGCCGTAGGCTTCACCTTCGATTCCAGCAAAGATCCGGTTGGATTCATTCTCTGATTTAGATACACGGTTGCCAGCCTGGGAACGTAAATAAAGTATTGAGGATGTGCCTGTCAAGCCGGGAATATCTGGAGTGATTCCTTGACCAGGATAGTATTTGCTGCTGTCTGGAATAGTCAGGCTACCACCCCATACATCAGGTGCAATAGAAGTGGTCACTTCGCTTTTAGTGTAAACATATTCCGCGACCGCGTTTAATGAATCGGTAAGTTTTAAGGTACCTTTCGCTAAAGCGGAGAAGGCTTCTTCATCCGGAGTAATACCAATTAATGCCTGTGTATTCAGTAAGCAGCGTGTGCCAGAGATAAACGTATTTGGAGCATTATTACAGTTCTGGTTGATATAAGGGTTAACTATACCCACGCCTGGATTTGAAATATTTGCTGGAAAGCCAGCAGTCGAACCGATCGCCATCCCTAGTTCAGGAATCAGACCGCCGCGGCGGCTGACTTTGCGGTCTTTCGCCATGATCATGTCGGAAGTACGATAATCGATTACCCCATAGACGTTGAATCCTTGCTCGTCCAGATCACCATAGCCACCGAAGATGGAAACATCATATTCATCCCCATTTTTGTGTTCAGGTAATTGAAGTCCGCCAGATATGCCAAAACCTTGGTATTCTTTCTTGAGAATGAAGTTGATTACTCCGGCAATAGCATCTGCACCATACACGGCAGAAGCACCATCGCGTAGCACCTCAATACGTTCAACCATAGCGAGTGGAATAATATTTAAGTTAACTTCAGATGTACTGAAAGGACTGTTGGCCAGACGGCGACCATTTAATAAAATCAGGGTCTTATCGGTACCAATACCACGAAGGTTCGCAGAAGAGCCTGAAGTATTACTTTTACCAATATTCTGGGATACAGCAAAACCGGCCTGATTGGCGCTGACCCTATTCAGTGCTTCCTCAACAGTGGTGACCCCCTGATTCACCAGATCTTCGACTTTAAGTACAGTAATTGGCGATGCACTCTGTGCAGCTACTCCTTTAATAGATGAACCCGTTACTGTCACTTTTTGCACCTTGGTCGGCTGCGTAGCGGAGTTTTCTGGTTCATCGGCTGCATGTGCCAAAGACAAACACATCATACTTAAGGTAAGCGTACTTAACTTGAGTATTGTTTTGCCAACTGTTGGAGCCCCCATAGATCCGACTAGTTTGTTTATTTTCATCGTAAAGTTCACCTTTCTTGTTGTGTGAAGATAATGCTGTATTCTTTTTAAGCAAAGCAAGTGCCAACTTAGCTGTAATTCTTATAAAAATATTGAATATATTGAGAAATGTTTACTTTATAAGGATTTATAAAGAAAGAACTTGTGCGTCATGGAAAGCAGACAGGCTGTATTGGAAAATATAAGAAAAAATGATATTGAAAATCAGTATTAATTGTTTTCCAGTAAGTGTTATTTAAAAAATATGTGAAATGGTTCACATTTAAAAATTCTGTAACATAGATATGAAATGGGCTGTAGAGTATAATTGATCAATTATTGATCATACTCTTAGTTATTAAAATATAAAGGATTATTTTTTTAGTTATAAATTGAAAAGTTGAGATGTGCTATAAAATGACTCACGGGTGAATTATTTTTGTGCAATATAATGAAAGTCATTGTAGGATTAATGTAATAAATATTTCGGAATTTATCTGAATAATTTTCTAAATCATTATTATTTTAAATAATTAATAAAAATATGTTTTTTGCTGTAAAAAGAACTTAATTACTGCTTAAAACTTAGAGTGGCATGAAATTAGCTTTCAAACGCTGGAGTCATAAGATAGGCTGAGTGTTGAAAAATAAAAAAACATGAAGCCAATCAAAAAAAGATAGATGCTTTCAAAAAAACTTAATCGTTTAAATAGCTTAAATAAACAAAAATAGGTATGAATTTGAAATCAGCAATTATAAGGATGACAGTTTTAGCGCTGGCAGTGGTATCCGGGGAAATAACCTTAGCAAAATCACCTGCACAACCAGATAAGGTTTTAAACCTGGCTTTCGAAGCACCTGATGATGGTTTTGATATGGTCAAAACTTATAATGTTTATAGTGGTAGCGTTGCCGAGGCTATTTTTGAACCTTTGTTACGTTATGACTATCTGGCGCGGCCGGCAATCCTGGTACCAAATACCGCCGAATCCTTACCCAAGGTTGAGCAGGATGGGAAAGTCTATACCTTTAAAGTCAAGCCGGGAATCTACTTCAGCCCAGATCCGGCATTTCAGGGCAAGAAGCGTGAACTGGTGGCGCGTGATTATATCTACTCCATGCAAAGGATCATGGATCCCAAAAATCATTCTCCTTCTTTTTCTTTTATCGAGGGAAAAATCCTTGGGGCAGATCAGGTCATCCAGCAGGCTAAAAAAACTGGCAAGTTCAACTACGATGCAGCTATTCCCGGTTTAAAAGCACTAGACAAATATACTTTACAAATTACCCTGACCCGTTCCGACCTGAATTTTCCATATATTCTGGCCTATGTGGCTTTTAGTGGTACCGCACGAGAAGCGATCGAACATTATGGTCATCGGGCAGGTCAGCATCCGGTTGGAACAGGGGCGTATCAATTACACAAATATGTGCCGCGTAGCCGTATTGAACTGACTGCCAACCCGAATTATCGTGGTTTTGTCTGGAACTTTAAGGGTGATGGTTCTGAATGGGATCAACGTATTGTCAAAGCCATGCAAGGCAAGCAGATGCCGCAAATTGGCAAGATCAAAATCAGTATTATTGAAGAGGAACAGTCTCGCTGGCTGGCTTTAAAGTCTGGACAATTGGACTATGACAAACTCACTGCGAGCGGCGCCGAACAGGCCCTGGAAAATAAGCAGCTGAAAAGCGAATACAAGAAAAAAGGCATCCTGCATTATCCGAATAAAGAACCGGAAATTACCTATACCATCATGAATATGCGTGATCCGTTAATTGGTGGGAATTCACTGGAAAAAATTGCCTTACGTCGTGCTCTCGCCTTGTCCTATAACCAGAAAGAAGCTATCCAGCAGTTGTACAAAGGTCATGCCGATAAAGCTGAAATGATTTTGCCAGAGGGAGTGGGTGGACATGACCCGAAGTATAAAAGCAGTATTGCTTATAACCCATTACTGGCCAATAAACTGCTTGACCGCTTTGGCTATAAGAAAGGTGCTGATGGTTACCGCACCTTGCCCGATGGCAAACCTTTGATACTAAAAATGAATTCAACCAGCTCAAGCTCTTCGGTAATTTCTGCAGAATTATGGAAAAAGAATCTGGATGCGATCGGGGTGCGAATTGAGTTCAAGGTCAGTAATTTTGCGGACAATTTAAAAGAAGCCACCCAATGCAAACATATGATGTGGGGTGGAGCCTGGATTGCGGATTATCCGGAAGGGGAAAACTTTGCCCAGTTACTGTATGGGCCAAATGCGCAGCAAGGCAACCTGAGTTGCTATACCTCAAAAGCCTATGACGCGTTGTACCAGACCGCGATGAAACTGCCGCCGCAGCAGCGGATGCCATATTATGAGCAGATGAACCGTCAGATGGAAGCTGATAATCCATGGATTCTGCACAATACCCGGATACGTAACTGGTTGATTCATCCGCATGTACAGGGCTTTAAGGCCCATCCGGTGACCAGAGCAGTTTGGCAATATATGGATATTGAACCTGTTAAAAAATAACTTGAGAAGATTAAGAACCAGTATGAATGTGAATAAAAATACTTTAAAAAAACTGGCCAGTGGGGTGTTAGTGGCCGGTTTGATGATGGCAGGGAGTGCATCGACATGGGCCAGCAATCCTGCCAACCCGAATAAGGTTTTAAAAACAGTATTTCTGGCAGCTGAAACCGGTTTTGATCCGGGTTATATCCATGACCGTTATTCGGCCAAGATTAACTCGGCGATTTTCGAAACCTTATATACCTATGATTATCTGGCCTCGCCGGCAAAATTAGTGCCATTGACTGCAGTCAGTCTGCCTCAAGTGAGTGCGGATGGCCTGACTTATACCATCAAAATCAAAAAGGGTATTTACTTTGCCGATGATCCGGTCTTCGGCGGTAAAAAACGTGAACTGACCTCGTATGACTATGCTTATAGCTTGAAACGTCTACTGGATCCAAAGCTGCATTCACCGAACAGCTGGTTGCTGGATGGCCGAATTAAAGGGCTGGACGCATGGATGGCTCTAACCAAAAAGAATGGCAAAGCCTATGAAAATCCGTTTGAAGGTATTCAGACCCCAGACCGCTATACCTTGGTATTAAAGCTGAATAATCCGGATCAGAACTTTCCGATGTTGCTGGCACATGGGCCTGCCGCTGCAGTAGCTCGTGAAGTGATTGAAAAATATAAAGACAAGGCGGGTTGGGTCATGAATAGGCCAGTGGGAACTGGTCCTTACGTGCTCAGCCGCTGGACACCAGGCTCACGGATTATCTTAAAACCAAATCCAGCTTATCGTGGTTTTGTCTGGGACTTTAAAGCCAGTGGTGCAGAAGATCAGGCCATTGTAAAAGCCATGCAGGGCAAAAAAATGCCTCAAATCGGCACTATTGATGTGCGTGTTATTGAAGAAGCGCAATCACGGATGCTGGCATTTAAGAAAAATGAACTGGACCTGCTCGAAATTGAGGGTGATATCGTCGTACAGGCCCTCGATGGTGACAAATTAAAGCCTGAGCTGGCTCAGCAGGGGGTGAAGCTGTCTCGTATTTTAGAGCCCTCCATTAGTTATCATTACTGGAATATGCAAAACCCGGTCGTGGGTGGTTTCGCGCCAGAAAAAATTGCCTTACGTCGTGCCATGGCGATGGCATTTTCTGTGGAAAACATGATCAATGTATTACTTAAGGGAGATGGAGCAAAACTGCACATGCCTATTCCCCCAGGAGTCGCAGGCTATTCACCGTCCTATAAAAGCAGTATTCCCTATTCAGTCAAAGCAGCCAACATGTTGCTCGACCGCTATAACTACAAGATCGGTGCAGATGGCTGGCGAAAGACCCCTGAAGGGAAACCTCTGGTAATTGAAATGATTGTTTACAATACCAGTCGGGGCCAGCAGCAGGGTGAATTCTGGAAAAAGACCCTAGACAGTATTCATATTCAAATGACCAGTAAGGCCATGCCATTTGCTGAAAGTATCAAGCTGGAAAAGCAATGTAAAACCATGTTCAAGAGTTCTGCATGGATTGCTGACTATCCGGATGCCGACAATTTTATGCAGCTGTTCTATGGCAAAAATGTCAATGTCACCAACAATGCCTGTTTCAAGCATCCTGAATTTGACCGTCTTTACGAGCAAACCCAGAGCATGCCGCCAGGCCCTGAGCGTGATCTGCTCTATCGCAAAATGACCAGGATTCTGGAAGTCAATATGCCGACCCTGATGCTCTATAGCAGCTACCGTAACGCCTTGACCCAACCCCAAATTATCGGACATAAGTCCCATCCGATTCTGTCTTCAGAATGGATGTATATCGATATTAATACGAAAAAGTAAGAAAAAATCTGGAGATGAATATGAAGTTAAAGCCTTTAAAATTAAGTACCTTATGTTTAATGATAATGGGGGGGTATCAAGGTGTAGCGGCAGATACCCAAGTACAGCTGCTGCCATTATTCAAGGCTGCAGAAATTCCATCTTTATGTGATGCCAGTCTGGCTTCCATGCAAAAAGATATCCAGATATTTGAAAATAAAAAAATTAAAGATAATGCCAAGGCAGGGCCTTATCTGGCCGAATGGGATGAGTTGCATGCCAAAGCCCGTGATTTCGGTGCTGCAGTAGGACTATATAGTAATGTCGATCCGGATCCTGCATTGCGTCAGGCAGCCGATGACTGTGAACTTAAAATCAGCAAATACCAGACCACCCTGTATCAGAATCCGAAACTGTATGCCCAGTTCAAGAAACTGAAAGCCAGTGATCCGATTGATCAGAAATTTTTAGAAGATATTCTGGAGCAGTTTGAGAACACCGGGGTACAACTCAGTGCAGAAAAACAGAAACGACTGAAAGAAATTATTGAAGAAAGTACTAAACTGGGGCAGGACTTTTCCAAAAATGTGCGGGATAACCCTGAAAAAGTTGAATTTACTCCAGCTGAAATGAAAGGCCTGCCAGAAAGTTACATCGCAAATTTAAAGAAAAATGAAAAGGGCAATTATTTGCTGGGCTTTGATTATCCGGAATACCAGCCTTTTATGGAGCTGGCAGAAAGTGATGAAGCACGCAAACGCTACCAGACCGCTTACACGCGTCGCGGGACCGAACAAAACCTGCAATTCATGAAAAAGGCCATTGATCTACGTTATGAAATGGCACAACTTTTTGACAAGGAAAGCTATGCCCATTCTGCGCTTGAATTCCGCATGGCCAAAACTCCTGAAGCAGTGAACGGTTTTCTGGATGAGGTTTATGCCAAAGTTGCACCTCTAGAAAAGCAGGATGTAGAACAATTACGTCAGTTCAAGGCTGAAACTTTAAAAGTTCCAGTAGAGAAAGCAGAAATTACACGTTGGAATCAGGGTTACTGGAGTGAAAAACTGCGTCAGGCCAAATACAAGGTAGACCAGGAAAAATTACGGGATTATTTCCCGACAGAAGCATCGCAAAAATGGTTATTCGCTATTTCTTCGGAACTCTATGGCATTGAGTTCAAGCCGGTGAAAGTCAAGGCTTGGCATGATGAAGTGGAATATTATGCGGTACATGACAAGGCTACGGGCGAATTCCTGGGCGGATTATATGTCGATAAATACCCGCGTGAAGGCAAATATGGGCATGCAGCTGTCTGGGGAGCTTATGGCGGCAGTACCCTGAATCAGCGTCGTCCGGTATCGGTACTGGTAACCAATTTTAACCGTAAGGGCTTGAATAGCAACGAACTGGAAACCTTTGTGCATGAAATGGGGCATGCCTTGCACGGGATTCTATCGAAAACCCGTTATACGGAACAGTCTGGTACCTCGGTAGAGCGTGACTTTGTTGAAGCGCCATCACAGATGTATGAAGAGTGGGCACGCCGTCTGGAAACCTTGTCAAAAGTAGCGGATTACTGTGAGCCGGCATGTCCTCGCGTGGATGCTGCCATGACCGAGCGCTTAAAGAATGTGAAGAATTACGGCCGAGGCCTGCATTATGCCCGTCAGGCTTTATATGCCCAATATGATATGGCCCTGCATGGTAAAGATGCAAAAAACATTGAGCCTTTAAAACTCTGGCAGGATATGGAAGGTAAAACCGCCTTGGGTTATGTCAACGGTCAGCAGTTCCCGGGACAATTCGGGCATCTGATGGGCGGCTATCAGGCAGGTTACTACAGCTATATGTGGTCTGAGGTCATTGCCCTGGATATGCTTTCATCCTTTGGCGATCAGCTGATGGACAAGAAAGTCGGTGCACATTATCGCAATACGGTCCTGGCTCAAGGTGGTCAAAAGCATGGCGAGCAAATGGTGAAAGACTTCTTGGGTCGTGATCCGGACAGCAAAGCTTTCTTTAATGAAATCTCTGGAAAAAATTAAGGAAGGCAAGCGATGCTGGCATATATTATTCGACGGCTTTGGCAAATGATCCCGACCATGCTCGGGGTGATTTTGCTGATATTCCTGCTGTTTAACTGGGTAGGTGGAGACCCTGCCTATATTCTGGCCGGTAAAATGGCCAATGCGGAACAGATTGAGAACATCCGTCAGCAACTGGGTGTGGATCAACCGTATTACGTACAACTCTGGATCTTTATCAAGCAGATTTTAACTTTTGATTATGGGGTGAGCTGGAGCACCGGGGAGTCGGTGGCACAGATTATCACCACCCGTTTGGGACCCTCACTAACCATTCTGATTCCACTGACCATTCTGCAAACTATTATTTCTATCATTCTGGCTTTGGGTGTGGCTTCGGTTCGTGGTTCTTTGACTGATCGCATGATCATGATGCTATGTACGATCGGTATGTCGATCAGTATTCTGGTGTACATCATCGTGTTCCAGTATTTCCTGGCCTATGAACTGAGCTGGTTCCCGGTACAGGGCTGGAGCGATAATTTCGCCGACAACCTTTTCAAATATGCCTTGTTACCTGTGCTGATTATGTTGGTGGTGAGTATTGCACCAACACTACGCCTGTATCGTAGTTTCGTACTGGATGAAGTCAATCAGGACTATGTGCGTACTGCGCGTGCCAAAGGCCTGGGTGAAAACCGTATCATGGGCGTGCATGTCCTGCGTAATGCCTCGATTCCGATTATTACCGATGTCATGGCAGGACTTCCGGCACTGCTGATCGGTGCTTTCCTGATCGAACGTTTTTTTGGTATTCCGGGAATTGGCCGTGAAGTCATTATTGCGGTAGAACGTTCCGATTTTCCTGTGATCAAAGCCATTACGGTCTATGTCGCTGCTGCGACCATGATATTCAACCTGATTGCCGATCTGATCTATAAATGGGTCGATCCGCGTGTACAGTTGAAGTAGGTGAATTATGCTGAGTGCGATATTTAAAAAAGAACAAGCGGCTGAAGCAGCACCTGAGTCGGCTTCAACAGGATTATGGCAACTGGCCATGCGCCGTTTGAAACGTGACCGGATTGCCATGTTTTCCCTGTATGTGGTGCTGTTTTATCTGCTGCTGCTGGTGCTGTCAATGAGCGGCCTGATTGCCAAAGACTGGAATAAAGAAGTGGCGGTCAGCTATGCACCGCCGAGTTTTATCAGTGCAGCGCCAGTTCCGGCTGCCGCTGATCCAGAGCAGGGCGCAGAATCTGTGCCTCTACCGGTCAATCCAGTCGATCCCTTAAAAGATGTCATTGCTGAATTGAATGCTGAAATTGCTGCTGAGCAGGGTGCTGGTGCAGGCATCGATTATTATGGAGTGGTCGATCCGCTGGCAGAAGACATGAAGGCCATTAATCAGGAACTCGGCGGCCAGCTGATGGATGAAAGTGGTGAACTCAAGCAAAGTCTGGCCTTCGGCGCCGATAAATGGGGGCAGGATGTTTTACAGAAAACCATTAAGGGGGCTGAAACCTCGATTCTGGTTGGACTGATTGCAGCCTTTGTCGCTGTACTGATTGGGACTGCACTGGGTGCAATAGCAGGTTACTTTGGTGGCTGGGTCGATGATGTCCTAAACTGGTTTTATAATATCTTTACCTCGATTCCCTATCTGTTGCTGGTTTTGGCGATTGCCGCAGTGTTACAGCAGAAAGGTATTTTATCAATTATCCTGATTTTAGGTCTGACTGGCTGGACCGGGGTTTTCCGTTTGGTTCGTGCCGAATACATGAAACATACGGCACGTGAATATGTGCTGGCTGCCAAGGCGATTGGCGTGAGTAATATGCGTCGTATGTTTGTCCATATTTTTCCCAATGTCAGCCATATTGCTCTGGTACAGATGTCTATTCTGGTGGTGGCATTTATCAAGTCCGAAGTCATTTTGAGCTTTCTTGGTTTCGGTGTGCCTATCGGGGTAGTGTCATGGGGCAGTATGCTAAACGAAGCGCAAAGCGAGCTGATTTTGGGTAAATGGTGGCAACTGGCGGCAGCCTCAATCGCCATGGCGGTATTGGTGACTGCTTTCTCGATGTTTACCGATGCACTCCGTGATGCATTAGATCCAAAACTGAAATAGGAGCGCAACGATGTCTGAAATCAATCCAAGCACAGTACCTGCGCTACTTCGCGTAGAAAATCTGCGAGTCAGTTTTAAAGGTGAAAATAAAGAATATATTGAGACCGTAAAAGGGGTTTCTTTCGAGATTCCGGCCAATACCACGGTTGCACTGGTAGGTGAGTCGGGGAGTGGCAAGTCGGTTACTTCCCTCGCTACTATGGGCCTGCTTCCGGCAGAAAGCGCCCGTATTTCAGAAGATAGCCAGATCATCTTTGAAGGGAAAAACCTGCTCAAGCTTAAAACCCGTGAAATGCGCCAAATGTGTGGCAAAGACATTGCCATGATTTTTCAGGAGCCCATGTCTTCGCTAAATCCGGTATTTACGGTAGGCATGCAGATTGCAGAAATCCTGCAACTACATTTGGGCATGAATAAAAAACAGGCGCGGCAACGTACCCTGGAGCTCCTCAAAGAAGTGGGGATCCCTGCGCCAGAAACTAAAATTGATGCCTATCCGGGGCAGCTTTCCGGTGGACAGCAGCAACGGGTCATGATTGCCATGGCCATTGCCTGTGAACCTAAACTGTTGATTGCAGATGAACCGACCACAGCTCTGGATGTGACTATTCAAAAGCAGATTCTGGACTTGCTGGAATCGCTGCGTCAGCGTCGCCAGATGTCGATGCTGTTTATTACCCATGATCTGGCATTGGTTGGTGAAATTGCCGATCAGGTGATTGTGATGCGCCATGGGGAAATCCGTGAACAGGGTCCGGTTCGGGAGGTGCTGGACCGGCCTCAGGACATGTATACCAAAGCCTTGTTACACTGCCGTCCACAATTGTCGCAACGTCCGTTACGTTTGCCGATGATCAGCGATTTTATGAAACAGGATGGTTCAACCTGGCTGGAAGATATCCGTCTGAATACTCAGCTCCCACAACGTTCACGTGGACTAAAGGGCGGAGAGGAAATTATTCTGGATGTACGGGATCTGAAAAAATCTTTTTATAGTCGTAAAGGACTGTTTGGCAAAGATGAATTTCAGGCAGTAAAAGGGGTTTCTTTCCAGTTGGCCAAAGGCAAGACCTTGGGGCTGGTCGGGGAATCCGGTTCAGGTAAAACTACCATCGGTTTATTGCTGATGCGTCTGCAACAGGCTACGGGTGGTAAGGCACTGTTTCAGGGTCGGGACATTCTGGACATGTCGGAACAGGAGTTTACCCAGTATCAACGTAAAATCCAGATCATTTTCCAGAATCCCTATGCTTCGCTGAATCCACGTTTTACTGTTGGACAAATCCTGATGGAACCGATGCAGATTCACAAGATTGGTCAGGATGATGCCGAACGCAAACAAATGGCTTTAGACCTGTTGGAGCGGGTCAGCTTGCCTGCACAGGCTTTTTATCGTTATCCGCATGAGTTTTCCGGGGGTCAACGCCAGCGGATTGCAATTGCACGTTGTCTGACTTTAAAACCTGAGATTTTAATCTGTGATGAATCGGTCTCGGCGCTGGATGTATCAGTACAGGCGCAGGTGCTGAATTTACTGCAAGACTTACAGGATGAATTTGGTCTGAGCTATATCTTTATTTCGCATGATTTGTCGGTGGTGAAATATATTTCTGATCAGATCATGGTGATGAATCATGGGGAGCTGGTAGAAATCGCCAATTCAGATGAACTGTATCAATCACCACAGCATGAATATACCAAGCGTTTACTCGGTGCTATCCCGCAAGGGATTCCACAAAGTGCCTGATGCATAAGACATAAAAAAGTCAGGCAATGTGCCTGACTTTTTTTATTTATCTTAATTATTAAAACTTTTTAAAGCCTTTGTTGGCGCCATATGGACGACGCGGCGCATTTTCATCACGCTCTTCACGACGACCAAAGCCCTGATCCGGACGGTTTTCACGACGAACGAACTGAGTGCCATTCTGGTTTTCACTTCTGTCACGACGACCATAAGCATTGTCATCACGACGCTCACGGCCAGTGTTATTTTGTGGTTGCTCATCACTGTCACGACGTTGCTGACGCAAGAAACCGCCACGGCGTGCAGCCATCGGCTTGTCCTGCATACGTTCATTACGGCGTTTTGCCATACCAAACAAGCCAGTACCTTGACGTGGTTTCAATTCCACTGATTTAGTCAGGTTGTCAATATCCTGTTTATCCAGTTCAATCCAGCGACCGGTACGCAGTTCGCGTGGCAAAATCACGCTACCATAACGGGTACGCAGTAGACGGCTGACTTTCAAGCCTTGTGATTCAAAGATACGACGGACTTCACGGTTACGCCCTTCTTTTACCACCACCTGATACCAGCGGTTGATCCCGTCACCGCCAAGTTCAGAGAAAGATTCAAATTTCGCAGGACCATCATCCAGCACTACGCCTTTCAACATGTTATTTTTCAGTTGTGGTGTTACTTCGCCCATGACACGAACCGCATATTCACGTTCGATTTCATTCGATGGGTGCATCAGACGATTCGCAAGTTCGCCATCATTGGTAAACAGTAGCAGACCGGTCGAGTTAATATCCAGACGACCCACCATTACCCAGCGATCGCCCGGAATAGCAGGCAGTTGTTCAAACACAGTCGGACGGTTTTCAGGATCGCTACGTGAGCAGATTTCGCCTTCAGGTTTGTAATAAATAATGACACGACGACGGATTTCGTCTTCAATCTGGAACGCAACTTTACGACCATCGATGCGAAGCTCATCACCTGGTTCGATTCGTTCACCCACTTGGGCAATTTGTCCGTTGACACTTACACGACCTGCGGCAATGACTTCTTCCATATAACGGCGAGAACCCAAACCAACGCGTGCAAGCACCTTTTGCAACTTTTCACTCATGACAGCATAACCTTAGAAATAATTATCAACAGTTCACCTATTTATGACTTCGGTGCATTTGCATCGAGGGCCATAAAAGCTTCCTTGGCATCCTGCAGGGGAGGCAATTGGCCCAAACTATTCAGGCCAAACGCATTTAAAAATTGTGGCGTTGTCATTAACAACGCAGGTCTTCCAGGGAGTTCACGAAATCCGGACTCTTTAATCCAGTTCCAGTCAAACAGCGTACGCAGGTTTTGACTGTTATTCGTAACACCACGAATCTGTTCAATATCCGCTCGAGTCACAGGCTGATGATAAGCAATCACTGCAAGCGTCTCCAGTAATGAAGGCGACAAGCGAGCCGGTCGTTCAGGCCAGGTCTGTGCAATAATATTACGATATTTTGCACGTACTTGAAAACGATAACCTTGTGCTGTTTCCACCAGTTCAATTGAGCGGCCATGCATCAGCATGGAAAGCTGTTGTAAATACTGACGTAATTCCTGTTTGCTATAACGATCCTGAAAAGCTTCTTTCAGACGGGCCAATGAAACCGTAGTGTCGCTGGCAAAAATAATCGCTTCAAGCTGCATCAGGACTTCATGCAGATTATCTTCTGCAGATAACAGCATATTCTGATTGGGTGTCATTGGCTGGCTCCTTGAATCGCGAGCGGGGCTTCAATACCTGTAGCAATAATCTGAATTTTTTGTTGTCGGGTTAGTTCCAGCACGGCCATAAAGGTGACCACCATGCCCATACGGCCTTGGCTCGGTTTTAACAAGTCCTTAAAGCTGAGTACTGCGCCAGTTTCAATACAACTTTCAATATAGGCAATCCGTTCTTCCAGCAGTACCGGTTCCTGTTGTACCTGATGAATCACCGGTTCAGGACGGTTAAATATACAAAGCAAGGCATCACGCAGTAAATCGCTTGAATAGCCTTCATTCGGCTGCTGGATGTCTCCCAGAGTGACATTGGCGGTAAAGGTGTCACGTTCCAGAATCGGCATCTGGCCCAGACGTTCTGCTGCCTGTTTAATTCTTAAATAGTTTTCTAAACGGTCAATCAGTTCTTGTTTTGGATCTTGTTCAATTGCAGCCAGACTTTTCGGTTTAGGTAATAGCAAACGTGATTTCAGATCTGCCAGTAATGCGGCCATCACCATATAGTCTGCTGTCAGTTCGATATTCAGGGATTTCATTGCGTCCATGTAAGACAAATACTGGGCTGCAATCGGTGCAATATCGACCTGTAACAGGTCAAAACCGTTTTTTTGAATCAGGTAAATTAAAAAGTCGAGCGGGCCTTCAAAATGTTCTAATAAAATTTCAAATGCTGCTGGAGGAATATACAGATCCTCCGGGATTGTCTCCTGCCATTCATCCAGAACCCGAATGTGCGGAGCAGATTCCCTAATGTTATGGATAATTTGAGTCATTACAATTATAGGCCACGCGAATTTTCAAAGGCATGCAAAGGCTTGATTTTCGGTATCTGATCGAAACAAAAGCACAGGATTTAGCAGTGGCATTGTACTGGAAAAGTAACTTTAAATAAATTAAATAAACACTCAAAGCAATAAAAACTTAAAAAAATAATGGAATTTAACTGCTCTTTAAAAAAAGCATAGAACAAAAGACTGAGTACAGCAGAAAATATACGATGATCTTCATGTTAATACGAGTTTAAAAATTAAGAGACCGAAGGGTAAACATCGGTTGATGCATGCAAAAAGCTGGATAAAGGCTGTCCTTCTTACTGGAAAGAGAAAGTTATTTAGTGGATAGGCGCTGAATGAATTTTAAACGGATTTTCCATTAAGAAACATGAAATTAATAAATATTAATAAAATGCACTTCTATAATTTTTGGTCAAAAACTTCGCTATACTGCTGAAAAAATAGTCGAAGCTCACAAAAAATATTAAAAAGGTGAAGAAAGTATGCCTCTTATTTTGCTTGTTATTGGAATGATCGCATTCGGGGGATTTTGGGCTTATCCCAAATATCAGATTATGCAGCTTGAAGATGAAGCACGCACAGGACTGAAATCAGGGGGATTCTCGGCTTTTGCCGAACGGGCCCAGCCTGTCATGCAGGCCATGAAAATGGATTTTAGCATCCTTGACCAATATCCTCAGATCCGTTTTTATATGCGGCATATGGCCTATGAAGGGGACCAGCTGGACGAAAGGGTTAAGCTGGATATGCAAGCCATGTCTTGTGAGTCAATCAATTCCTTTAAAGTCATGGAACCCAAGGCACGTACAGCAATGCTAAACGTACTGGAGGAAGATCAGATCGTTTTTCATGTGTATCTGAAAAATAAACTGGGCGAGGAACTCATGCACCATGAACAGAAGCTATCGCAATGCCCAAATTTCATTGCAGTTCGTCATTATGAACGTAGTTCAGACTCCTAAACTGTTTTTGGCAACCACCACATACCTGTCGAATTGAAAAGAATAAAACTGCAACCTCTCACCATATGCTGTTTTAGATTTTTATAGTGAGGAATGACTATATTCCTTAGCGGCAAACTCAATGAGACGCTGACAGGTCTCTGCCAGGCATACATTTTGGTTTGAATTGATCTGCAACCACTGTCTCACTAGAGCCAACGTCAGGAAAAATTGGTACTCAGTATGATCAATATTTACAGTGGGATGGGGAGAAGAATGTGCTTCGACCATGATTGCCTTGGATTGTAGAGTCCAAGGCATTTCTGCATAGATTAAATCCTGTGCAGAAAATTCATGCTGATTCAGAAGCAAATAAAATAGATCCATGCATTCGAACTCTCTCAATACTGAAGGACAATTTTCGCATTCTTCATTTAACGACTATTCAAATGCACTCACATCACCGACACCCCGACGGATCACTTCTGGATGATCACCGGATAAATCTACAATAGAAGTTGTGCTCAGCGTGCCTAAGCCGCTATCTATAAAAACATCAATGCGTTTGCCCAACTGCATTTCAATATCATAAGGATCATCAAGTGGATCGGTCTGTCCTGATAAAATTAGGGTAGAGGTCAACAGCGGTTCACCGAGTTCTTTGAGCAGCATCTGGCATACCGGATTATTCGGAATGCGTAGACCGATAGTTTTCTTTTTGGGATGCATCAAACGACGCGGGACTTCACTGGTCGCAGGTAAAATAAAGGTCGTGACTGCCGGTGTATTATTTTTCAGCAAACGGTACATGGCATTGTCCACTTTGGCATAGGTGGCAATATCGGACAAATCACAGCACAGAATCGCATATTGATGCTTTGGACCCAGACCACGAATCTGCGCAATCCGTTCCATGGCACTCTTGTTCCCGATCTGGCAACCAATCGCATAGGCCGCATCAGTGGGATAGACCACCACATCACCCGCACGGATACGTTCCACTGCCTGACTGATTAAGCGGGGTTGTGGGTTATCTGGGTGTACGCGTAAATGCAGCATAGAGGCTACTCCAAGCTTGGACTGATGGCTTATTATGTGGCGCTTGAGTCAAATCTGACAATCATTAAAAAGGTAGATTTGTGTAATTTAATCAAGCATTTCACGTCTAAATTCATCAGATTGTAAACTTTTACTACCTCTGGTACAGGCACAGATACATTGGATAAAGCGCATTGCATCACGTGGAAGCTTGGCCGTGCCGTTGAAATAAGCCTGCACCTGGGTGTAGACATTGTCTTTAAAGCCCTTGCCATCCCCGCCGTCGCCAGTCAGATTATCCAAAGATACCCGGAATTTACGGCCAAAAGCCTGGGCAAACATCCATTCAATCGCCTGCGGCTTGACTTCGACCTGTTCAAATAAAGCCTGCTGTTCCTGGGTACGCCCATCTGGCGCATACCAGTAGCCCAGATCTGGCAACAGGCGGCGTTTGTCTCCGGCAATGGTCCAGTGACTGATTTCATGCAAGGCACTATTAAAGAAACCGTGCGCAAACTGGATCCGGGCAGGGGCATCCTGGGTTGCCGGGAAATATTCTGGTTCAAAAGCGCCACGGACTAAAGTGACATTTAGGTGGGAAAACCAGTGATTAAAGTGTAAGATGAGCCAATCAACCTGCTGCACTTCTGATAATAAATTCGCCCACGGTAAGCGTTGCACTTGCTGTAGTGAGCTGTCAGAATCGGAGGTTGAAAGTGTGCTAACGAGTGATGAAATATTCACTTCTGTTTGCGGCTGCAACAGATGCATGACTGAAATTACCCAATTGGTCTGTCTAAAAATAAGTACAAAATTGTATCTTAATCTTTGACAGAGTTCTGATGAATTTGTAGAATTGCCGCCTTAATTATGTCAGCAAATACCTTTCCGGCACAGATTGAGCCGTTTAAATGGGCTGAACAAGGCTTTACATGGTCAGGTACCCTGCCATTGTCTCGCTTTGTTCGTATCGCTCGTGAAGCTGTTGGATCAATTGATGATCAATTGATTAACATAGACTGTAAGCTATCAATGGATGCCTATCATCGCATTGCATGGCTAGATGGTCATGTTGAAACGAAAGTTCCAATGGAATGCCAGCGTTGTCTGGACACCGTTGAAATTGAACTCGTTTCAGATTTTCATCTGGCTCTTGTAGATGATGAGTCACTGATAGAGCGCTTGGATGAGGATGCTGATTTCATCGTCCTAGGTGAAAGTGAAGCAACGACGAAAGGTTCATATGATGCACCTGCCACCGCTGATTTACTCGCACTGATAGAAGATGAATTGTTATTGTTGATGCCGCTGTCTGCTAAGCATGATGCTTGCGAACATAAGCATCAACCTGCCGTAGAAGAAGTTGTTGAAGAAAAACGGGATAATCCGTTTGAAGTTTTGGCAGCTCTGAAGGGTAAACTTAACTAATTTTTGTGTTATACTCATATGTATAAGACAATCGAATTTGTTCTGATCCATTTTTTCGATATTTGTAAGGAGCCATCATGGCCGTTCAGCAAAACCGTAAAAGTCGCTCTCGCCGTGACATGCGCCGTTCACATGACGCTTTAACTGAGAATGCATTAACTGTAGACCAAGCTACTGGTGAAACTCATCGTCGTCACCACGTATCTAAAGATGGTATCTACCGTGGTCGTCAATTATTCGCTAAAGCATCTGCTGAATAATTGATGATGTATTAAGCGTTAAAGCTTAGTAGAAAAAATGGGAGCGTTAAGCTCCCTTTTTTTATGGCTGATTTTTTATGTCTAAGTTTTGCATGTTTAATATTGAAGTTGCGGTTTTTGTTGTATTTGGCAATTACCCAAGCCGAAATTACGTGCTAAATTGCGCTCCACAATGGGTAGGGTGATCTGATTGGCCAATTCTTTGGCTTGCTTAAAAGATTCGCACCTCTTGAATGAAAGGATTTTATTTATGTCTGCTAAACAACTCGAACAAGCAGCTCAAGCAACTAAAACTGCATTTGTATTCCCAGGTCAGGGTTCACAAAAAGTCGGCATGCTCGCTGAACTTGCAGAACAGTTTAGTGGTATCCGCGATACATTTGCCGAGGCATCTGCAGCGGTGGGCTTTGATCTGTGGCAGATCGCCCAAAGTGGTGAAGGTCTGGATCAAACCGAATTTACTCAACCTGTGCTCTTAACTGCATCAATTGCCTTATGGCGTGTATGGTTGGAGTTAGGCGGGGTGGCACCAAAATACATGGCGGGTCATTCACTGGGTGAATACAGCGCACTGGTTGCATCCGGTGCTTTAAGCCTGGGTGATGCAGTTAAGCTGGTGAACCTGCGTGGTAAACTGATGCAAGATGCAGTACCTCAAGGTGTCGGTGCAATGGCAGCCATTCTAGGTTTGGATGACACCAAAGTGATTGAGCTTTGTGCGAAAGCGACTGAAGCAGGTGAAGGTTCTGTCGAAGCAGCGAACTATAATGCACAAGGCCAAGTTGTGGTTGCAGGGAATAAAGAGCGTGTAGAAGCTGTTATGGCACTGGCCAAGGAAAATGGCGCTAAAGCCATTGCGCTGCCTGTTTCAGTTCCTTCGCACTGTTCACTAATGAAACCTGCTGCCGAGCAGTTCGCGCCAGCTTTGGAACAAACGGCCATTGAGATGCCCCGTATACCTGTATTACAAAATGTAGGCGCGAGAGCGGCGGCTGATGTGACTGAACTTCGTCAGGCCTTGACGGCGCAGCTATATGAGTCGGTACAGTGGACCAAAACACTACAATTCCTTCAAGATGAAGGAGTTGAGTATATTGTAGAATGCGGTCCAGGTAATGTACTGGCGAATATGGCGAAACGTTTACCAAATATCGAAAAAGCACTTCCACTGGATACCAAATCTCGTCTGGAAGATGCGCTTAACACCGTACTGGTGGCAGAAGGGAAAATTGCATGACACAGGAACGTAAAGTTGCCTTGGTAACAGGTGCGAGTCGCGGCATTGGGGCTGCAATTGCGCAACAACTCATTCAGGACGGTTATTTTGTCGTCGGTACTGCGACTTCTGAAGCTGGTGCAGAAAAATTAACTGCACATTTTGCTGAAAATGGTGCCGGTAAAGTTTTAGATGTGCGTGATGGTGCTGCGATTGATGCACTGGTGAGTGATATCGAGCAAAACTATGGTCCGGTACTGGTATTGGTGAATAATGCCGGGATTACCAAAGATAACCTGTTACTGCGCATGTCAGAAGATGACTGGGATGATATTTTAAATATTCACCTGAAGGCCGTTTACCGTTTATCTAAACGTGTACTGAAAGGCATGACCAAGGCGCGTTTCGGCCGCATTATCAATATCAGTTCTGTGGTGGCACACTTTGCCAACCCGGGGCAAGCCAACTATTCTGCTGCCAAAGCTGGTATTGAAGCATTTAGCCGCAGCCTGGCCAAAGAAATGGGCAGTCGTCAGATTACGGTAAACTCGGTGGCGCCAGGATTTATTGCCACTGAAATGACTGAGCAGTTAAGTGAAGATATTCGTAAAAAGATGACTGAACAGGTGGCTTTAAACCGTTTGGGTAATCCGCAGGATATCGCCAATGCCGTAAGTTTCTTGGCTTCGGATAAAGCCAGTTACATTACTGGTACAGTTATTCATGTAAATGGGGGCTTATACATGAGCTAAGCTCAAGTATAAACTTTCCAAATTTTTTAGATTCAATTAAACTAACGGCATTAAAAACGCCACAAGCAATGAGGAGAATTCCTGTGAGCGATATCGAACAACGCGTTAAGCAAGCGGTTGCAGAACAACTTGGTATCAAAATCGAAGAGATTAAAAACGAAGCATCTTTCATGGATGACTTGGGTGCTGACTCTCTAGACCTAGTTGAACTTGTTATGTCTTTCGAAAATGACTTCGACATCACGATTCCTGATGAAGATTCTAACGAAATCACAACTGTTCAATCTGCTATTGACTATGTTACTAAAAAACTTGGTTAATTGCTGATTTTCAGCTTTGCTGAACCTAAAGACCACCGTTGCGGTGGTTTTTTTGTATCTGCTTTTCACATGAATGAAGGTTTTACAATCGATTACTTTTCTGTCACCAATGACTAACTATTCTGAAGCAGTTTTCATTATAAAAATAGGAGTGATGTGACATTAACAACAAGAACGGAGTTCACCATGGGTCTTTTTGATTTCGTAAAAGGTATCGGTAAGAAAAATACGGCTGCTGCAGAACCACAGCAAACTCCGGCAGCGACACCGCAGGCACCTAAAGCCGCACCTGCAGAGCCTTCTGCCCAGGAAATGGCAAATAAGCTATTGGGCCATGTCAAAAGTTTAGGCTTGCCGATTACAGGTTTGTCGATTAGCTATAACTCGACCTCTGATCTGGCCACCGTGCGCGGACAGGTAAAAAGTCAGGCCGATCGTGAAAAGATTATTCTGGCAGTCGGAAATATTGATCATGTCGCCAAAGTAGATGATCAGCTAACCGTGACTAATCCAGAACCTGAAAGTAAATTCTATACAGTCAAATCTGGCGATACTTTATCTAAAATCTCAAAAGAGTTTTATGGGGATGCCAATCAGTATAATAAGATCTTTGAGGCTAATCGTCCCTTGCTTAAAAATGCGGATGATATTTTCCCGGGTCAGGTACTGCGTATTCCTGCTTAAGGATTAATAAAATCAATGAATTTTCGAACATAAAGCCCCCTTCCGGGGCTTTAACGTTTTTGCAGGCAGATTAATAAAGTTAAGGTATTAAATCCCTAGGTCCAGATATAAACTTTCTTTGACTTCTTCCATGACGACATAACTGTGCGAGGAAGCAGAAGCGGGCAGTTTTTTCAGTAAATCCCCCAGTAAACGGCGATAAGCACTCATTTCCTTTAAACGCGCTTTGACCAGATAATCAAAATCACCAGAAATTAAATGACATTCCAGGACTTCTGGAATTTCTGTCAGATTACGAGCCACCTGATCAAATACATCACCTGATTTGGCTGAGAGTTTGATTTCCAGAAATACCAGCAAACTACGCTCCAGCATTTCCGGATTTAAACGGGCGTAATAACCCATGATAATACCTTCACGCTCCAGCCGTTTTACCCGTTCTGAACAGGGTGTGGTTGAAAGATTGACACGTGCTGCCAGCTCGCTAATGGCAATCCGGCCATCGCGTTGCAGGATGTCTAGAATCATGCGATCAATGCGGTCTAATTTGCGCATTAATATTTCCCTCTTTTTTTTAATTCTGCCCGAAAAAATATTTATTCCACTGAATTTATACACTGAATATAGTGAATTTAACTATTAAAGCAAAAATATACTAGTGAAATAACCTGGAAAAATGTTTGAGGATTAAGGTAATGCGCGTATTGGTTTTAGGTAGTGGTGTGATTGGTGTGGCAAGCGCTTACTATCTGGCGCAGCAGGGAGCAACTGTAACTGTGCTGGATCGTCAGGCGGGTCCGGCTCAGGAAACCAGCTTTGGCAATGCTGGACAGATTTCTCCGGGCTACTCGACTCCTTGGGCGGCACCAGGTATTCCTTTTAAGGCGGTCAAATGGATGTTCCAGCATCATGCTCCGTTGGCGATTAATGTCGATGGCAGCCTGTGGCAATTGCAGTGGATGGCACAAATGCTGAAAAACTGTAATGCCCAGCATTATGCAGTCAATAAAGAACGGATGGTGCGTGTGGCTGAATATAGCCGTGACTGTTTACGCAATTTGCGTCGTGATATTGGCATCTCTTATGAAAACCGTGCGAAAGGCACTTTGCAGATTTTCCGTAAAGATGCGCAGCTGGATGCGGTGCAGCGCGATATCGAGGTTCTAAAAGAAACTGGTGTGGAGTTTGAGTTGCTGGATCGTGATGGACTGGCGCGTGTAGAACCGGCATTGGCACAGGCAAAAGACAAACTGGTGGGTGGTCTGCATTTACCCAATGACGAAACGGGCGACTGCTATCTGTTTACCAATGCCTTGGCCGAACATGCCAAAGGGATGGGTGTAGAGTTCAAGTTTAATCAAAACGTTGAAAAACTGATTGTAGAAGGCGACCAGATCAAAGGAGTTCTGGTGAATGGTCAGGTGCTTACAGCAGATAAATATGTGCTGGCTTTTGGTAGTTATTCACGTGATTTCCTCAAACCACTTGAACTGAATTTACCGGTCTATCCAGTGAAAGGTTATTCATTGACGATTCCTATTGTAGATCCAGCCTTCGCTCCACAATCTACCGTGCTGGATGAAACCTATAAAATTGCAATCACCCGTTTCGACCAGCGCATCCGCGTAGGGGGAATGGCTGAACTGAGCGGTTTTAACTTGGGTCTGAATGAAGACCGTCGCGGCACGCTGGAAATGGTGACCCGTGATTTATTCCCGGGGGGCGATATGAATCAGGCCAGTTTCTGGACAGGCCTGCGGCCAATGACCCCGGACAGTACGCCAATTATTGGAAAAACTCGTTTTAAAAACCTGTTCCTGAATACCGGACATGGCACGTTAGGCTGGACCATGGCGTGTGGTTCGGGCAAGTTAATCAGCGATCTGGTCTTGGCTCGTGATCCTGAAATCAGTACCGAAGGTCTTTCATTGTCGCGTTATCAGCAGGCGGCCTAAGATCATCTGAGGCACAGTATTCAAGGAGGAGTTTTATGCCACGTCCTATTACTGCGATCATTCATCAGCAGGCGCTTAGGCATAATTTAAGCGTTTCACGCCAATGTATGCCTGACAGCCAGGTATTTGCCGTGGTCAAGGCCAATGCCTATGGACACGGGATTGAGCGCGTTTATACGGCACTTCAGGACGCAGATGGATTTGCCTTTCTGGATATCGGGGAGGGTACGCGGCTACGTGCGCTTGGGTGCAAGAAGCCGCTGCTGTTGCTTGAAGGTATTTTCGCTTTTGAGGATTTATTTGAATGTGCGAAGCATGAAATGAGCTTTGCCATTCATTCCCTGCATCAAGTGCAATGGTTGAAACAGTTTGCTGCAATAGCACCAGATGTACAGTTTGATGTGTATTTAAAAATGAACAGTGGCATGAACCGGCTGGGTTTTGAGCCACAGCAATATGCAGAAATCTGGCAGGAGCTGCATCAGCTGAATACTGTCCGTTCAATCACGCATATGACCCATTTCTCCGATGCGGATGGCGAGCGTTTTGGATTGGATGGAATTGAACATCAACATTTTATTTTTAATAAAACGATTCAGGGACTTGCGGGTAAAACCTCGCTGAGTAACAGTGCGGCCATTTTGCGGCATCATCAAACCCTTCATTGCGATATTGTGCGTAGCGGCATCATGCTGTATGGCAGTTCCCCGGATTATCCTGCACATAGTATTCAAGACTGGAATTTACGTCCTACGATGAGCCTGCGCAGTGAGATTATCGCCATTCAGACAGTACAGGCAGGCGATAGTATTGGCTATGGCTCCAAATTTATTGCCACGCAACAGATGCGGATCGGAGTGGTGGCCTGTGGCTATGCCGATGGCTATCAGCGGCTATCGGCGACCGGTACGCCTGTGCTGGTGGATTCAGTTAAAACACATACATTGGGCCGGATCAGTATGGATATGCTCGCTGTGGATGTTACTGCACTGCCGCAGGCGGATGTAGGCAGTGAAGTGGTACTTTGGGGGCAATCTTCCGAAGGTGTGCTTTTGCCAATTGATGAGGTGGCGGCCAGTTCTGGCACGATTGGCTATGAGCTCATGTGTGCGGTAACCGCCCGGGTTAATTTTCAGATTGATGCTTAAATTTTTAATCTAATTTTTTATTTCATATCCCAAACAAGGAAGATCAACATGACACAGGACAATACAGCTATTCAGCGGCTCAAGAGCAATGGAATTATGAGTGCTGTAACGATTCATCATCAAACCGTGTATTTATCGGGTCAAATACCCGACAGCAGCGATCTGGACATACGCAAACAGACACTGGAAGTGTTCGCCAAGATTGAGGAATTGCTGGTACTGGCAAATACTGATAAAAGCCGTCTGCTTTCTGCACAGCTATTCGTGAAAAATCTGGACGATTTTCAAACCGTGAATCAGCTTTGGGTGGAATGGCTGCAAGGTCATGGCACGCCCGCACGTGCTACGATTCAGGCGGATCTGGTGAACCCTGACTGGCTGATTGAAATTGCAGTGATAGCAGCATTACCTTGATTTAAAGAATATTTTTACATCTCCCTATTTTGATTTTATAAGGACATCAGACTTGATCATTTAGTTATTTAAATGAAACTGCATCTGCAATCAGGATTTCAGGAAGATATCCGATTAGATGAGCGAAAGTCTGAGCTAAAAAAAGGAACCGATTATGAATACCGCCTCCTCTAAGGATGACGCAGCGTCTTCTCCCCATGAATTGCAGCGTAAGCTCTCTAACCGGCATTTGCAGCTGATAGCTATTGGTGGCGCCATTGGTACAGGCCTGTTTATGGGCTCCGGTAAAACCATTGCATTGGCAGGACCATCAATCCTATTTATCTATATGATTATTGGCGCAATGTTCTTTTTTCTGATGCGTGCATTAGGCGAAATTTTGCTGTCCAATCTGCACTATAAATCTTTTATTGATATGGCGCATGACCTGATTGGCCCGGGTGCGGGCTATTATATTGGCTGGTCCTATTGGCTGGGCTGGATTCTGGTGGGTATTGCGGATCTGGCGGCAATTATCAATTATCTGAATTTCTGGTTGCCACCGGATATGACCTTTACCCCATTGGGGCAGGCGATGATCAGTGCTGGCTGTGTATTGCTGGTACTTGGAATTAACCTGCTGACCGTCAAACTGTTCGGTGAAATTGAGTTCTGGTTTGCCCTGATTAAAATTCTGGCCATTCTGGGCCTGATTGCAATTGGCGGATATATGATTTTCAGCAATTTCCAGACGCCAGATGGATCTGCTGCCAGTCTTAGCAATGTCTGGGCTTATGATGGCATGTTTCCTAAAGGAACTATGGGCTTTCTCGCAGGCTTTCAGATTGCGATGTTTGCCTTCGTGGGGGTAGAGCTGCTCGGTACCATGGCGGCTGAAACCAAGGATCCTGAAAAAAACCTACCTAAAGCAGTGAATGCGATTCCAACCCGAATTATCCTGTTCTATGTGCTGTCTCTGCTGGTGATTATGTCTGTGACACCATGGGTGGAAATTCCCGCGGATCAAAGTCCTTTCGTGACACTTTTCCTGCATGCAGGGATTGCGGTTTCGGCCATTATCATGAATCTGGTGGTGCTGTCTTCTGTGATGTCATCAATGAACAGTGGGGTATTTTCGACCAGCCGGATGCTCTTTGGTTTGGCTCGTGACTCTCAGGCACCCCAGGCGCTAGCTGAACTTTCGAGTCGTGCGGTTCCAGCCAAAGGCTTGCTGTTTTCCTGTGCCTTTATCATGGCAGGCGCAGCTTTTCAGTATTTCGTACCCAATACCATGGAAGCTTTTACGCTGGCAAGTTCGCTATGTGTGATCCTGTTTATCAGTATCTGGGGGCTGATTATGGTGTGCTATATCCGTTACCGTAAACAGCAGCCTGAAAAGCATGCAGCTTCTACCTTCAAAATGCCAGGCGGTATTTGGATGTCATATCTTGTACTGATCTTTTTGTTTTTTGCATTGGTTATTTTGAGTCTGGAAGCAGATACCATGAAAGCATTGATGATTAGTCCACTCTGGTTGATTATTCTGTTTGCCACCTACCATATGTTGTATAAACCAAGGATGAAGAAGCGCATCCAGTCTTTAGATATACGGTAACTATGGGTTCAAATAATTAAAAAGAGAGGGGAAGAAACCCCTCTCTTTTTTATGAGGGTCTATTTAAATGGTGATTGAAATTTGAGTTAACCATGAATCATGGATAAAAAATAATTTGAAAAATGAATGCCTGTTTCAGCGGATGCTGAATCTCATAATAAAAGTCTTTTTAAAATGACCTGCCTACAATAGGAGTTCATCTCTTAACACTAGAAAAACAGTCTAACAGCCAAAATTTTGCAATGATTAGCTAATCTCTTCAAAGGACAAAGACTCGAGTAGCTGATGAAGTACTGCTAAAAAATAAGCATAATCTGGCGCTTGGAGTGAAATCCATAAGAGGTAGAGTTATCTGGAATTATATAATTATTTAATAAAACTAAAAAAATAGAAGATGTAGGAGTAGATATGAATATCTATGTTGAGCATAAAAATGATGGTCTAAGAGAGGTCTTGGCAAAATTATTGGATGAAGCTGGCATTCAGATTAATGGTGACAAGCCTTATGACATACAGGTACATAATGATGATTTTTATAACCGTATCTTACAGCAAGGTTCATTAGGTCTAGGTGAAAGCTATATGGATGGCTGGTGGGACTGTGATCGGCTAGATATTTTATTCTATAAAATTTTACGTGCCAAGTTAGATAAAAAATTACCCTATAATTTAAAAGATATCATTAGAATTGCAATTTCTCGAATTCAAAATTTACAGACTCAAAAAAGAGCCTGGCAGGTGGGTGAAGAACATTATGATCTTGGTAATGATCTTTTTAATCATATGCTTGATCCATATATGCAATATTCTTGTGCCTACTGGAAAAATACCGATAACCTTTTTCAAGCCCAGCAACAAAAACTCGATTTGATCTGTCGCAAACTTGACTTGCAGCCAGGCATGCGATTGCTGGATATTGGTTGCGGGTGGGGAGGGTTAGCTGAATATGCGGCCAAAAATTATCAAGTTTCGGTAGTAGGTATTACTATTTCTAAAGAACAACAAAAACTAGCCGTTGAGCGATGTAAAGGACTTGATGTTGAAATCTTGCTTATGGATTATCGTAACTTAAATGAGAGATTCGATCGTATTGCATCTATAGGCATGTTTGAGCATGTAGGATTGAAAAATTACGATACCTATTTTCAAGTCGTACAACGTAATTTAAATGCGGATGGATTGTTTTTATTGCATACCATTGGTTCTAATACCATAAGGAAGGGAGCTGATCCATGGATAACGAAATATATCTTCCCGAATGGTTATATACCCTCAATTGAAAAAATTGCTCATTTTAGTAGTGGCAAATTTATTATGGAAGATTGGCATAATTTTGGTACCGATTATGACTTAACACTTCGGGCTTGGTCGGAAAGATTCCTTCAAGCGTGGCCAGAAATTGAAGCCAATTATAGTGCGCGCTTTAAAAGAATGTTTAATTATTATTTAAATGCCTGTGCGGGTGCATTTCGAGCACGAGAATTACAATTATGGCAAATCGTATTCAGTCCAAATGGTTTAGAAGGGGAAGTTCGAATTGCACGTTAGAGTATGAGATTAACCGTGATTTACGGATTGGAATTTTTCTTTAAAGTCATCCGGAAGATTTCTGCTTTTTTTTACGCTGCTTAAGAGCAATTTAAAGTGATTTTTAGGCATTCTCTCCGTATTTCTCAGTTAGAAAAGTAGGATTTATTAGATGCTTGCTTGGGGCTTATAGAAAATTCGGCTTAAGCAGGATTTGAATTATTGAATAAAAAAAAGATTAAAAAAACCTCCTATTGGAGGTCTTTTTAAATTGAATACATTAAAACTGCGGTTTCACCACCACCAGAATGACAACGGCAAATAAGATCAGGGTAGGCATCTCATTAAAATAACGCCAGAACTTGTGCGACTTGTAATGTGGATTATTAATCAGTTTTTTGCGGTAATAACCACATACCAGATGGTAAATCACCAGTAAACCGACCAGACCTACTTTCAGATAAAACCATAAAGCTTCATGGTAATGCTGCGTTGCATCCCCCCAATCCACCAGAAAGTGCGCCGTAATCAGAGTGGCCAGCATGGCCGGCCACATGATGCCACGATACAATTTACGTTCCATGATTTCAAAGCGTTGATGACTCACGGCATCTTCACTCATGGCATGGTAGACATACAGCCGTGGCAAGTAGAACAAAGCTGCAAACCAGCATACCACCGCAATAATATGTAATGCTTTTACCCACAAGAAAGCATCAGAAGGAGCATCCATCAAGTCACCCTAAACTGGGCGGCTTAGCCTTCCCATTTTTTGAAAATGAGACAAGCATTTACGCCGCCGAAACCGAAACTGTTACTCATTACAGTATTCAATTTTGCGTCACGTTTTTCAAGCACGATATCAAATGGTTTCGCACCTTCATCCAGCTCGGTCACATTGATGTTTGGCGCAATAAAGTCATTTTGCATCATTAGAACCGAATAAATCGCTTCCTGAACACCAGCAGCCCCAAGACTGTGACCTGTCATTGACTTGGTTGAGCTGAGTGGAGGAACCTGACCTTCACCGAAAGCACGTTCCATTGCTTTAAGTTCTGTAATGTCGCCCGCTGGAGTAGAAGTACCATGTGTATTTACATAGTCAATTTTATCGACACCGTGTTGTTTTGCTTCTTCTAAAGCCATCAGTACGCAACGCGTTGCACCTTCACCACTTGGTGCAACCATGTCGGCACCATCCGAATTGGCTGCATAGCCTACGACTTCGGCAAGAATGTTAGCACCACGCGCTTGCGCATGTTCCAAAGACTCGAGCACCACGAAACCACCACCACCGGCAATCACGAAACCGTCACGATCTGCAGAATAAGGGCGTGATGCTGTTTCCGGGCTATCATTGTATTTAGAGCAGAGTGCACCCATGGCATCAAACAACAAGCTTTGTGACCAGTGATCTTCTTCACCGCCACCTGCCAGCATTAAATCTTGTTTGCCGAGTTGAATCAGGTTGTAGGCATAACCAATCGCATCCGCAGAGGTTGCACATGCACTGGTAATGGTATGCGCTACACCTTGCAGTTTAAAAGCGACACCGACGTTAGCCGTAATGGTGTTGGTCATATTACGTGGTACAAAGAAAGGACCAACTTTACGCGCACCTTTGGTTTGCAATAATTCGTTCATTTCAATAACGGAAGCAGTTGAACCGCCACCTGAACCACCCGCGATACCATAGCGTGGGTTGCCAGCTAGGTCTTCAGCCTTTAAACCTGCATGTTCAACCGCAGCCAGCGCCGAGTTGTATGCATACATCGCACATACACCCATAAAGCGTTTTAGTTTGCGGTCGATCCCGTCGAAATCCTGCTCGGCTGCAGCACTAACATGACTTTTGAAATTGAGTTCAGCATAAGTCGGATTAAAACGTGTTCCTGAAATCCCGTTTTGTAAAGAATGGTTTACATCCTCTAATGTATTACCAATACACGAGTTAATACCCATGCCAGTGATGACAACACGTTTCATCTACAGATCCTTATAGTTTGCTCTATGCTCAACGGCAGATACAGGGGCTTTTAAATCGCCCAATCCAGCGCTCAGCCTTAATTTCATGATGGGGAACATGATAGCAGAAAGACTTTTGAAATCTTATGGCAAATGTTATGCCGTGTGACAGTCGGTTGACTTTGTGAGTCGGCGTGTACGGGTTTTACTAAATGAAACAGAATAAAGTTGAGATAAATGCTGACTACACCTAGTATTTATACCAAATACAAGCACATGAATGCTGAGGTAAAAAATGGTAAATGCTAATAATAAACAATCTAATGGTCTGATTTCGAATGCCTTTGGAGTGGCGAAAAAGTTCAGTTCAACCGGATTGGATTTATTGAATCATGTTGCACCGGATTCAGTGACTAAAGCACTGAAGCCTTCAGGCTCTGATCAGGTGATTGACGGTTCAGCGAAGGTGAAAAGTGTTTTTTCCTCAAAAAAATATGACAATCCTCAGCAAATGCTCCGTGAGCATCTTCCCAATGTATCCCGTCAACTTCTCGGGAACCGTTTTAATACCGTAAATAATGTTGCGCACTTTGTGGCGCCAGACCTGACCGAAAAAGTATCGAATTATTTTTATGAGCGTCTCAATCAATTCAGTAATCAAACCAGTTCGGTCGATGCCATTCTCGATGAGGCTGGAGTGAAAGATTTAGAGGAACTCACTCAGGATGTTGATCGTTCCAAACGGATTTCTCAAGCTTTGGGTGAGCAAAATAAATGGATTGCAACAGTGCAGGGGGCGGTCAGTGGTGCTTCAGGGGTGATTGGTACTGCGATCGATATTCCGGCTTCTTTACTTATGGCATTACGTACCATCTATCAAGTTGGCCGTTCTTATGGTTTTGACTTGAGTAAAGAAGAAGACCAGGAAATCGTCCAGCATATTTTTAAACAGATCGACCTCGGTCTGATTGCAGAAAAGCAAACTTTGTTGTTGGGTTTAAAAGCGTTAAGCAATACCCTTAAAAGCCATGATATTTCCCAGTTACAGGCGATGCTAGGTTCTGGTAACGATATCAGTGTTATCAAGCAATGGCTCAGTCGTCATGAGGGAGAAACGAAATGGCAATGGCTGAATCATCTGCCGAAAAGTTCGATACTGGAGCAGTTAACCAGGCTGACTCCTCTGGCAAGTGCAGGTATTGGTGCTGTATATAGTCATCGCTTTGTTGAGGACGTGAATCAGAAAGCTCAGGAAGCATTTTCCCATGCTCGTCAATATCTGATTCAGCACCAGGATTCACAACTTTCCCCTTATGCTGCCTATAAGAAAGCAGTCAGTTTGTTGCAACAGGCGAGTCCCAAGCTGCTAGAAAGTACTTCTCCATCGGTTGAAGCTCCAAAAGATAAGCCAATCATGGATAAAGAGATTCCACTTGAGGGTAATAGCACAATCAGTCAGGTTAAACTGGTCAAAAAAGAACAGAATGATTTAAGCGCTCAAGATGCTGAAGTGAAGAAAGATGAAAAAGTCAGTGAAGGGCTGGAAGCGCTCAGCGATGAATTGGTTGAACCTGCCGCAGACAAGCAGTCACAGCAACCGGCTTTAACTAAAACTTCATTTAATCCGGAAATTGAAGCTGAACTGCATCCAGATGCGGCTGCCGAGACAGAATCTGCTGCAGAAACTCCAGAGCTTGAGGCAGATAATCAGGACAAATCAGACCCTCAATCTGAAGTCCAAAATGTTACAAAAAAAGCTGGAAAAAATTCGAAAAAATAAGCGGATTTTAATCAAGCTATAAAAGCAAGCAATGTCGTGAGAATCGGCATTTGCTTGACTTGATTAGGTTGACCAATTTTGCATCTTGACTTACAATTGCATGCCCTCAAAAAGTAGTAGTTTTTTGGGGCTTTTTATTAACGGGAGAATTGCCACATGGCAACAACAAATCAGTTGATCCGCAAGGGTCGTACGACTTTAGTTGAAAAATCTAAAGTTCCTGCGTTGAAGGCTTGTCCACAGCGTCGTGGTGTTTGTACACGTGTTTACACAACTACACCTAAAAAACCTAACTCAGCAATGCGTAAAGTTTGCCGTGTTCGCTTAACTTCAGGTTTCGAAGTTTCTAGCTACATCGGTGGTGAAGGTCATAACCTTCAAGAGCACAGTGTTGTTCTTATCCGTGGTGGTCGTGTTAAAGATTTACCAGGTGTACGTTACCATACCGTTCGTGGTTCTTTAGACTGTGCTGGTGTTAAAGATCGTAACCAAGCTCGTTCTAAATACGGTACTAAACGTCCTAAGAAATAATCTTTCAAGATCAAATTCTTAGTTCGCTAGAACTGTAATCCTTTATCGTCTCGCTTGTCTGATTTCTGCATTTAATTTTGTGAAATTCAAGCGACGTGTAGTAAGGCCAGCGAAAGCACATGACACTTTGTGCTACTGCTGGATAAACCTGAAGTGTCATATTTATAGGTAGTTTTAAAATGCCAAGACGTCGCGTAGTCGCTGCTCGTGAAATCCTTCCGGATCCTAAGTTCAGCAGCCAAACAATCGCTAAATTCATGAACCACGTAATGCAAGATGGTAAAAAATCTATTGCTGAAAGTATCGTTTACGGTGCTTTAGACCGCGTTCAAGAAAAATCTAAAGTAGACCCGGTTGAATTCTTTGAAGCTACGCTTGAAAAAGTTCGTCCTATGGTCGAAGTTAAAGCACGCCGTGTTGGTGGTGCTACATACCAAGTTCCTATGGAAGTACGCCCATCCCGTCGTACTGCTCTAGCGATGCGTTGGTTAGTAGATGCTGCTGCTAAGCGTTCTGAAAAAACTATGGCTTTACGTCTTGCTGGCGAGTTGCTTGATGCATCTGAAGGTAAAGGCGCAGCGGTTAAAAAACGTGAAGATGTGCACCGTATGGCTGAAGCCAACAAAGCATTCTCTCACTACCGTTTCTAAGCAAATAAAACAGGCCCTTATCAGGACAGTGATGGTTTGGGTTTTACCCAGACTGTCATCAAAACGCTTTAAGTTGCTAGCAGCTTAAAGCGTCCTGTTTTAAACAACAAAATTTAGGAATGCAAGAGATCATGGCTCGTCAAACCCCAATTTCTCGTTACCGTAACATTGGTATCTCGGCTCACATTGATGCTGGTAAAACCACAACTTCAGAACGTATTTTGTTCTACACAGGTGTATCTCACAAACTTGGTGAAGTACATGATGGTGCAGCAACAATGGACTGGATGGAACAAGAGCAAGAACGTGGTATTACAATCACTTCAGCTGCTACAACTTGTTTCTGGTCTGGTATGGCTAAACAGTTCCCAGAACACCGTATCAACGTAATTGATACCCCGGGACACGTAGACTTCACAATCGAAGTTGAACGTTCTATGCGTGTTCTTGATGGTGCATGTATGGTTTACTGTGCTGTAGGTGGTGTTCAACCTCAGTCAGAAACTGTATGGCGTCAAGCAAACAAATACCAAGTGCCTCGTTTAGCATTCGTGAACAAGATGGACCGTACTGGTGCAAACTTCTTCCGTGTTGTTGAACAAATGAAAACACGTCTTGGTGCACACCCTGTACCAGTGGTTATTCCAGTTGGTGCAGAAGAAAACTTCCAGGGTGTTGTTGACCTAATTGAAATGAAAGCGATTATCTGGGATGAAGCATCTCAAGGTATGAAGTTCGAATATGGCGACATCCCTGCTGACCTTGTTGATACGGCTAATGAATGGCGTACTAACATGGTTGAGGCTGCGGCTGAAGCATCTGAAGAGTTGATGGACGAATACTTAAACAATGGTGACTTGTCGAAAGAACAAATCATTGCTGGTCTTCGTGCTCAAACTTTGGCTTGTGAAATTCAACCAATGCTTTGTGGTTCGGCGTTCAAGAACAAAGGTGTTCAACGTATGTTGGATGCTGTGATTGACTTCCTGCCATCACCGACTGAAGTTAAAGCGATCGAGGGTATCCTTGATGACAAAGCTGAAACTAAAGCGACTCGTGAAGCATCTGACGAAGCACCGTTCTCTGCGTTAGCGTTCAAAATCATGAACGACAAATTCGTAGGTAACTTAACCTTCGTACGTGTTTATTCTGGTGTTCTTAAACAAGGCGACCCAGTATATAACCCGGTGAAATCTAAACGTGAGCGTATCGGCCGTATCGTGCAAATGCACGCGAACGAACGTCAAGACGTTGAAGAAATCCGTGCGGGTGATATCGCAGCATGTGTAGGTCTTAAAGACGTAACTACTGGTGATACACTTTGTGATGAGAAAAACATCATTACTCTTGAGCGTATGGAATTCCCTGAGCCAGTAATTTCTTTAGCTGTAGAGCCTAAGACTAAAGCTGACCAAGAGAAAATGTCTATCGCACTTGGTCGTTTGGCTAAAGAAGATCCATCGTTCCGTGTACGCACTGACGAAGAATCTGGTCAAACAATCATCGCGGGTATGGGTGAGCTTCACCTTGATATCCTTGTTGACCGTATGAAACGTGAATTTAACGTTGAAGCGAACATTGGTAAACCAATGGTTGCTTACCGCGAAACAATCAAAAAGACTGTTGAGCAAGAAGGTAAATTCGTACGTCAAACTGGTGGTAAAGGTAAATTCGGTCACGTATATGTTCGTTTAGAACCTATGGACGTTGAAGAAGCTGGTAAAGACTACGAGTTTGCTGAAGAAGTTGTAGGTGGTGTTGTACCTAAAGAATTCTTCGGTGCGGTTGATAAAGGTATTCAAGAACGCATGAAGAATGGTGTATTGGCTGGTTACCCTGTTGTGGGTATCAAAGCGACACTATTTGATGGTTCTTACCATGATGTCGACTCTGACGAATTATCGTTCAAAATGGCAGGTTCTTATGCCTTCCGTGATGGTTTCATGAAAGCGGATCCTATCCTTCTTGAACCAATCATGAAAGTTGAAGTAGAAACTCCAGAAGACTACATGGGCGATATCATGGGTGACTTAAACCGTCGTCGTGGTATGGTTCAGGGTATGGACGATTTACCTGGTGGTACTAAAGCAATCCGTGCTGAAGTTCCACTGGCTGAGATGTTTGGTTACGCAACTCAAATGCGTTCTATGTCTCAAGGTCGTGCGACTTACTCTATGGAATTTGCTAAATATGCTGAAACTCCACGTAACGTGGCTGAAGGCATTATTTCTAAGTTCCAGTCTGGCGGTAAAAAAGGTGACGACGAGTAATCTTTCGATTACTATAAGCCCAAACTAATTCATAGTTAAAAACCAAGCGCTCATGCAGTGATCCTGCATGAGCAGTTCAAAAAGGAAGATCTCATGGCTAAGGCTAAGTTCGAACGTAATAAGCCACACGTTAACGTGGGCACAATTGGTCACGTTGACCATGGTAAAACAACTTTAACAGCTGCGATTGCAACTGTATGTGCTAAGAAATTCGGTGGCGAAGCGAAAGACTACGCTGCGATTGACTCTGCACCAGAAGAAAAAGCACGTGGTATTACCATCAATACTTCTCACGTAGAATACGATTCTCCAACTCGTCACTACGCTCACGTAGACTGCCCGGGCCACGCCGATTATGTTAAAAACATGATTACTGGTGCTGCTCAGATGGATGGCGCGATCCTTGTATGTGCTGCGACTGATGGTCCAATGCCGCAAACTCGTGAACACATCCTGCTTTCTCGTCAGGTAGGTGTACCTTACATCGTTGTATTCTTGAACAAATGCGACCTTGTAGACGACGAAGAGCTTCTTGAGCTGGTTGAAATGGAAGTTCGTGAACTTCTTTCTACTTATGACTTCCCGGGTGATGACACTCCAGTGATCCGTGGTTCTGCTCTTCTTGCACTTAATGGTGATGACAGCCAATACGGCGAGCCAGCAGTAGTTGCGCTTGTTGAAGCTCTTGACTCTTACATCCCAGAGCCAGAGCGTGCAATTGACCTTCCGTTCCTTATGCCGATTGAAGACGTATTCTCAATCTCTGGTCGTGGTACAGTAGTAACTGGCCGTGTAGAGACTGGTATCGTTAAAGTAGGCGAATCAGTTGAAATCGTTGGTATCCGTGATACACAAACAACGACTGTTACTGGCGTTGAAATGTTCCGTAAACTTCTAGACGAAGGTCGTGCGGGCGAGAACTGTGGTGTTCTTCTTCGTGGTACTAAGCGTGAAGACGTACAGCGTGGTCAAGTATTGACTAAACCAGGTGCGATCAAGCCACATACTAAATTCGATGCGGAAGTATACGTACTTTCTAAAGAAGAAGGTGGTCGTCACACTCCATTCCTTAACGGTTACCGTCCACAGTTCTACTTCCGTACTACGGACGTAACTGGTGCGATCTCGCTTAAAGAAGGCGTGGAAATGGTTATGCCTGGTGACAACGTTGAGATGTCAGTAGAGCTAATCCACCCGATCGCAATGGACCCAGGTCTACGTTTTGCGATCCGTGAAGGCGGCCGTACGGTTGGTGCTGGTGTAGTTTCTAAAGTAACTGCATAATCACTTGATTGTAAAAAAAGCGCTCCTTTGGGGCGCTTTTTTTAATTCTTATTTTTATAAAACCAAAAATAAATTGTCTGACAAATTTATTTAAAGCTGTCCTTAACTGATATTGGCCTGACCTAAACAGCGCTTATGTAAAAAAAAATCCCACGTAATATACAGATAAGAATATGAATATTACATTTTCAGGCCTGGACGGGCTTGATGGGAGTAGTCACATGAACGCTAAAGTAAATATTACCAATCGTGCGGGTGCAAGTTTTCCAGTTCGTCGCATGAACTTCGATTTTGATGCTGTACCAGAATACTGGATGAATGGTTCAGCCGGTCTTACTCATTTTATGACGGCATTATCTGCACTGTTTCCAGCAGGTGAAAAGTTTTTTATAGATTCAGTCCGCGCGGTGCGTAAACATCCTGCGATTGCCCACAATGAAGCCTTACAAAAAGAAATTTCCGCCTTCATTGGTCAGGAAGCGATGCATACTCACGAGCATATCGGCTTTAATGCTTCTGCGCAAAGGTATGGTCATGATGTCGATACGCTTGATCATTACACCGATAAAGTCATTCAAACAACGCGAAAGTTCATGGCAAAGTTGGCTAAACCTGTGGGTATTAGCCAGGAAATGATAGATTTAACCGCGACAACAGCACTTGAACACTTTACCGCAACCATCGCTTCACAGCTGTTAACCAATAGCCATATTCAGGAACTGATGACAGATGAGACCATGAAAACCATGTGGCTATGGCATGCAGTCGAAGAAAATGAACATAAGGCAGTCGCTTATGATGTCTTTGAGGGGGTTTTTGGCAAAGGCTTAAAAGCATATGCACTGCGTACGTCTTCCTTGGTCATCGCAATGGCCACCTTATTTGTGGTGCAAAGCTATTTCCTTGCACGATTACTCAAACAGGATCAGCAGTTCAATCTTGAATCCTTGAAGGCCATTTATAGCTATGCCTATAGTCCTTCCAAAGGCATCATTACCGGCATGGCTAAGGAAATGCTGATGTATTTTAAACCGGGATTCCATCCGAATGATCATGATACAGATCAACTGCTGGCGGGCTGGAAAACAAAATTGGGTATTTAATAAAGCTAAATAATGAAGAGCGACTGGAATCGCTCTTTTTTTTACTCGATTTTTTTTATGAAGTTTCTATAATGCGGAGGTTGAATCTATATAAGATGAACGAAGATGATTCGTTTGATGCAAGCAGCGGATGTAGAGGCCGTTGTAAAAATTGAAAGATTGGTCCAATCACATCCTTGGACCTTAAAGCAGTTTCAGGATGCAGTGACTGCTTATCAAAGTACCGTGATTGAAGTGCAAGGGCAGGTAGCCGGATTTTGTATTTTACAACCGGTGCTGGATGAAGCCAATTTATTGCTAATGGCGATTGATCCGGCACAACAGGGCCAAGGCCTGGGCTATCAGTTGCTGGAGGCTTCAGTGGCGATGCTGAAAAATAATCCGGTGCAGATTTTCCTGGAAGTACGCGAGAGTAATCAGGCTGCGATCAAGCTATATGAAAAATCAGGCTTTCATCAGATTGATCTGCGCAAGAACTATTATCCAAATGCCAATAGCAGTCGTGAACATGCCATCATTATGGTCAAGGCATGTACGGATGATTTTGCCAGCCTGTTTAAATAAGAGAGACGGACGCTTATTTAATAATCTGATGATTCCATCCGCTAGGTAAGGTTGTCATTAATGAGTTTCCCAAATGCTGAATCTCGGCGGCACTCAAGGCATGATTTAAGCGTCGCCATTGTCCATCGATCAGTAATTCAAGCGGCAGGTATTGGGATTTGTAGTTCATCTTGGCTGAATGAGGAACCCAGTAGCCCAGATAAACAAATTTCAAACCAAGCTTTTGTGCATGTTCAATCTGTTTCAAGATTGCAAATGCACCCAGTGAGCGGCGATTTTCATTTGGGTCAAAGAAAGTATAAACGGCCGAAATGCCATCATCCAGCAGGTCGCAGGTGGAAACGCTGATTAAACGCTGATCCTGCCATAATTCCAGAAAGAAGCTATCAGTACAGCTTTGCAATAAAAATTTTTCAAACTGATCGCGAGTCGGAGGGAACATGTCGCCATCTGCGTGACGTTCGTTTATGTAGCGTTCATACAATGCATAATGTAAATCACCCGCCTGCTCTGGAGTGGTAATTTTCATCACCAGATCCTGATTACGTTTCCAGGCTTTTTTTTGTGAACTGTTCATGCGAAATTCAATAACAGGTACGCGCGAAGACAGGCATTGACGGCAAAGATGGCATTCAGGGCGATAGACGAAATCACCACTGCGGCGGAAACCGGTACGCGACAGCTCAGATAAAGTCACCACATCAATACGATGTGCAGGATCCAGAAAAACCATGCGCGCCGACTTATTGGGCAGATAGCTGCAATCATGCGGCGGCGTAATATAATACTGTAAATCGTTCAGTAGGGCCTTGGGCTGATAAGAGTTCATAACAACTACCCTCTGTTATTTTCATTCACTTAATCGCGCGTTTTGCGCTATTGTTTTACTTGAAAATACACCTTCCTGATACTTTTTCCAATCAATCGCCGGCTTTTTTACGATATCTTGTAACGAATTAAGATAGGCTTGGCGAGAAAGTGTACAGGCACCCAGACTTAACAGATGATCATTGACCAGTTGGCAGTCAATCCAGGGCAGCTTATTTTCTTGCCCAATCAACATTAAAGTGTAGAAAGCCATTTTAGAAACATCAGTTTGTGTACTAAACATGGACTCACCAAAACAGCCCTGACCGATGGTCACACCATAAAGTCCACCTACGATGCGATTTTCATCCCAGACCTCAATGCTATAGCCGTATCCTGCTTCAAACATGTCGCAATAGCCTGCGATGATATCTTCACTGATCCAGGTATCTTCAGCATAAGCACGAGGCAGGGAGCAGCAACGGATTACCCTTTCAAAAGCATGGTTGACTGTAATTTTATAATCCTGCTTTTTCATATTGCGTAGCAGGGATTTGCTTGGATGGTAATCTTCGGGGCGAATAATGCAACGCGGTTCCGGACTCCACCAGCAAATCGGATCACCTTCTGAAAACCATGGAAATAAACCATGCGTATAGGCTTCAAAAAGTGTGGAAGGGGAGAGGTCTGCACCAATACAAATCAGGCCTTCACCTTCAGGATCAACCTCGAGCGGATTGGGAAATATATACTGTGAAGGAGGAAGGAGATGCATGCAAAAATCCGATCTTTAAATAGGCTATTTTTATCATACATAAAAAAACCGCCCAAGATGGACGGCTTTTTATAGTTGCTGCTTAGTCCAGTTTGCCCATCGCATCAAGATATTTATCTGCGTCCAGCGCAGCCATACAGCCTGAACCTGCAGAAGTAATGGCCTGACGGTAAATACTGTCAGCAATGTCACCAGCTGCAAATACACCTGGTACAGAAGTTTGTGTTGCATTGCCTGCTGTACCGCTTTGCACTTGGATATAACCGTCACGAAGCTCTAACTGGCCTTCAAACATGCTGCTATTTGGCTTATGACCAATTGCGACAAACATGCCGGTCACGTCGACATTTTGAGTCGAGCCATCCAGGGTTGACTTAATACGCACTGAGGTTACGCCGGATTGTGCATCGCCCAGGACTTCATCGACCTGATGATTCCAGATAATACTGATCTTGCCTTCTTTTTCTTTAGCAAATAAATGCTCTTGCAAGATTTTTTCAGAACGTAATGAGTCGCGGCGGTGAACCAGGGTTACGTGAGAAGCAATATTAGATAAATACAACGCTTCCTCTACAGCAGTATTACCACCACCTACGACCATCACTTTCTGATTTTTATAGAAGAAACCATCACAGGTCGCGCAAGCGCTGACACCTTGACCCATAAAGGCAGCTTCAGATTCCAGGCCAAGGTATTGTGCAGTGGCACCGGTACAGATGATCAGGGCATCACAAGTAAACTCTTCCATATCACCTTTTAATACGAACGGGCGCTGGTTAAGATCCACTTCATTGATATGGTCATATACGATTTTGGTGCCAAAGCGCTCTGCATGGGCCTGCATACGTTCCATCAAGGCTGGACCGGTTAGGCCTTCAGGATCACCCGGCCAGTTATCTACTTCTGTTGTCGTGGTAAGCTGACCGCCCAGTTGCAAACCTGCAATCAGGGTAGGTTTCAAGTTTGCCCGCGCTGCATAGACTGCTGCACTATAGCCTGCAGGACCAGAACCTAAAATAATCAGTCGTGAGTGACGTGCGCTCATCAGCTGTATCCTTTTTTATTTAGAAATTTATTGAATTATACGTGAAACTGTATAACAGTGGTGTGAGATTAAAGTCGATATTATTGATCATTGAAATCGATTTGGGCTATATAGCATAAGTAACATTGTGCTTGCACAATAGTGCATCTTTTTTTATAGAACAGGTGCATAATATATAGATTATTGCGTCGCTTTTTTTAAGTATTAAAGCAAAAGAATATTCATGAAGAATTGGTTACAGGACAGTATATGACAGCGGTGTCGAGTGCCTATGCACAGCGCTTAATAATGACATTATTTTTAGTCTCATTTGGGATTTATCTGTTTCTTGCAACAGTGACCTATACGCCATTTGATCCGGGATGGATGCACATTTCCAGTGATACACAAACCGTTTCGAATGCGAGTGGGGTTGCGGGTGCCTGGATTGCAGACCTTTTGTTTGGCTTTCTCGGTTGGGCAAGTCTGCTGATTCCTGTCTATCTGTTTATGGAAGCAATTCAGGTCTGGTGGCCGCGCAGCTTCCTGAACCGGCCATTTCGCTATGCTGCCCAATTCTTCCTGTTACTGACCACCTCAGCATTGCTGTTTTTATTTTGGCAAGTGCCTGCAGATACGCTGGATAATTCTTCCGGCGGTATTATTGGCTATGAATTAGGTCAGAGTCTGGAACAACTGCTGACTGTATATGGTGCAGCATTCTTCCTACTGGTGCTTTGGGTGGTATTATTTACCTTGGCGTTTGGGGTGAAGTGGAACAAGACCTGGAGCAGCCTCAAAGCAACGCCTGCTTATTTACAAGACCTGTTCTACCGTAATGTGCCTGAAGGCATGTCTGATTTTGACCGTACTGCACCTGTTGCGAAAAAAGAGCCAGTCAATACTACGAAAAAAGTAGCGGTTGCAGTCACGCCTGCGCCTGAGCATCAACTGGTAGAAATAGATCCGGTAGTGCGTGATCAGGTGGCTGAACGTCTATTTGATGATTTTGCCGATAAAGAATCCCAGCAATCCCGGTTCGATGACGATATTCCTGAAAATGTGCAGCAGGTTGCTGAGGAGCCAGTCGAAACATTTAAAAAAGCACAGCAAGAGCCACCACAGTCTGATCGTGTGGTAGCAACAGGGCAGATATGGCGTGCCTTACATTCTACTGAGGATCAGCGCCATAAACAGGATATTGATGCCTTACTCAAAGCAGCCGAAGAGGAACAGCTTAACTCTTCTGTATCGCCTTTAGCTGCAGAACAAGCTGTTTCAGCGCAGGCTCCTTCTCAAACCAGAACCACATCTGCGCCACATACAGGCCTGGACTGGGATGATGATGAAATCTTTGACGAGCTTCTGGCTGCGGTTCCACAGGGCAAGACAGCGACGGATGTGCATAGCCCATTCAATCCGGTAACGGCTGAAAAGACCTCAAGAATTGTAGAGGATATGGTAAATGTTGCTCCGGCTATGGCTGCTATGGCAACGGCACATGGGGTGAAAAATAGCGCATTACAGGCCGATCTGGATGACCTGGGTGATTTGCTGATTGAGGAAGATGAACCAAGGCAACCGGTACGTGCATCGAGTTATGCGCAATCTTCTGCTTTTGTACAGGCCCCGATTCAGCATCAGGGTATAGAGCAGGCTAAATCTGCCACTTCGGCCAGCAATGCTGCAGTCCGGGAAGCATTATCCAAAGAAGATTTTATTGAAGCCTGGCATGAAACTGCTGGCAAGCCACAGGATGAAGACGAGTTTGATTTTGATGCGCCTTTAACTGATGCATCAGGACGTCCGATGTCACGTGCCATGCAGGTGGCAGAGCGCCGTAAAGATTTATCACCGCTTCCAGGTCTGGATTTACTGGATGAAGTCGATCCAAATAAAAAAGTGAATTTTACCGAAGAGCAGCTGGCACGTTTATCTGAACTTCTTGAAATCAAGTTACAAGAATTCAACGTCAAAGCCAAGGTGGTAGAAGCACAGCCAGGTCCAGTCGTGACACGTTTTGAACTGGATCTGGCGCCAGGGGTAAAAGCTTCTAAAGTGACGAATATTTCGCGTGATCTGGCACGTTCGATGTCGATGGCATCGGTGCGTGTGGTTGAAGTCATTCCAGGCAAGCCGTATATCGGAATTGAAGTACCAAACAGTACCCGTGAAATGGTCCGTTTAATCGAACTTTTGACCATTCCCGCCTTTACTGATCCGAATAGTATTCTCTCTATGGCAATGGGTAAGGATATTTCCGGTAATCCGGTAATTGCTGATCTGGGTAAAGCGCCGCATATGCTGGTGGCAGGGACCACAGGTTCCGGTAAATCGGTGGCGGTCAACTCGATGATTCTATCGATGTTGCTGAAATATACCCCAGATGAATTGCGTCTCATTCTGATCGATCCAAAGCAGCTGGAACTGGCAAACTATAATGATATTCCACATTTGTTGACGCCTGTAGTCACCGATATGAAAGATGCGGTCAGCGCATTGAACTGGTGTGTCAATGAGATGGAACGTCGTTATAAGCTGATGTCTTTCCTGAAAATCCGTAAACTGAGCGACTATAACCGCAAGGTGGAAGAGGCGATTGCCAATGGTGAAGACCTGATCGATCCAACCTGGAAAGCTAGCGATTCTGTTGTGGGTGAGCGTGCGCCGCGTTTGACGCCGTTGCCTTCTATTGTGATTGTCGCGGATGAGTTCGCGGATATGATCATGCAGGTGGGTAAAAAAGCCGAAGAAATGATTACCCGTCTGGCACAAAAATCACGTGCGGCCGGTATTCATTTGCTGCTTGCGACCCAGCGTCCCTCAGTAGATGTAATCACCGGTTTGATCAAAGCCAATATTCCAACACGTGTCGCATTGCGGGTTAACTCCAAGATCGACTCGCGTACTATTCTGGATGCGGGTGGTGCAGAAGACTTGCTCGGTCACGGTGACATGCTGTTCTTGGGTCCGGGTAAAATCGAACCTGAGCGTGTGCATGGCGCTTTTATTGCCGATGACGAAGTCAACCGGATCTGTGATGCATGGCGTGAACGTGGTTCACCAAATTATGTCGACGAGATCCTGACGCCATTTGATGAAGAGCCATCGAGCCGTGGTTTTGAAGACGGTGGCGACGGTGGATCAGACCGCGATGCGCTGTATGACCAGTGTGTTGCTTTTGTTTTGGAAACCCGTAAGGCTTCTACTTCATCCTTGCAACGTAAATTCAGTCTGGGCTATAACCGTGCTGCACGGATCATCGACCAGATGGAAGAAAACGGCATTGTCAGTGGTATGGGTGCTAATGGCAAACGCGAGATTCTGGTTTAGTAGTCTAGCTTCAATAAAAAAGCCTGCTTTGAAAGCAGGCTTTTTTATGTATTTTTGACTCAGGCAAACTTTGCCAAGACATCCAGAAACTCGGCACTTTGACGTGGGTAGGTGGCAATCACGTCATGAATGCGTTGGCCTTCCGGATTGGTTGCATTGACATTGCGGCCATCAGCAACAAATTTCGTCAACAGGCGTTCATAATCGAATGGACGCATATGTTTGAAAGCATGATACAGCACATGAAAATCCGCATTAACACCTGCAGGAGGAAGCTGGTTCAGGTAGGCAAATACACGCTCATCTGACCATTCTTCGTTAAAAGTTGCTGGTTGAGATAATGCCATCGCAATTTCCTTGATCTAATGTAGTTTTTTCGGCATGAAAAAAGGCAAAATATGAGTACGCAAGTGACAATGTCTTTAAAACGACGTTGTCTAGGCGAAGTCTCGTTACTCGTCTTGCGACTGGGTAAAGCAGAGCTTTATGACCAGCCTACTCGAAGCAAGTTTCTCGCCTTGCGGCCGGGTAAAATAATACTTGGTATATCTAGCTTACTCGCAGCAAAGCTTCTCGTCTTGAGCCTGAACAAAGCAGTGCTTTGTTCAGGCTCATATTTTGCCTTGAATCAATTTGCTTGACCAATCAAAAATCAGATTATCGTTCTTCAGGTAAATTGATATTCATTTCAAGCATTTCAATATTGGCTTCCGAACGTACCGACATTTGAATATGCTGCTCATCGACACCGCGGACATAACGATTGACCACCTGCATGATTTCAGTCTTCATCTGGTCAATTTTGTCTTGGCTCAAACGACGACCCAAGCCTTGTTCGGATGCAACGATGACCTTCAAACGGTCTTTAGCAGTCCGTGCACTTGATGGTTTATCCTCGCCACTAAAAAGTTTACTCCAGAATCCTGCCATGTCTACGCTCCAAATAGTCGTGCTAACCAGCCCTTAGGTTTCACCTCGATATGACGGTAAGGACGCTCTTCTCCAAGGAAGCGCGCAACCAGGTCATCATAGGCCTGACCAGCTGCAGCTTCAGTGAAATTAATCACTGGCTTACCTTCATTCGATGCCTGTAAAACGCTTGGACACTCAGGAATAACGCCTAAGGTTGGTACACGTAAAATATCCTTAGAAATATCATCAATGGTCAACATTTCCTGTTTATCGGCACGTTCCGGATTGAAACGGGTAATACACAGGTGCTTACGAATGCGACCTTCGTTTTGTTCTACTTTTTTTGTTTTGCTATCGAGCATGCCAATGATACGGTCAGAGTCACGTACTGAAGAAATTTCAGGGTTGGTCACAATGATCGCTTCGTCAGCATGGTACATGGCCAAAATAGCACCACGCTCGATACCGGCAGGTGAATCACAAATAATATAGTCAAATTCCTGCGAAAGCTCATCCATTACGCGTGCCACACCTTCATCGGTTAAGGCATCTTTATCACGTGTTTGGGAAGCAGGTAAAATATATAAGTTTTCAATATCTTTATCGCGAATCAGTGCTTGTTGTAATCGTGCTTCGTTATTTAAAACATTCACAAAATCATAAACTACACGGCGTTCACAGCCCATAATCAAATCAAGGTTACGTAAACCTACATCAAAATCAATAACAACAGTTTTGTGACCACGTAGGGCTAAACCTGTTGCAAAAGATGCACTTGTTGTAGTTTTACCTACACCACCTTTGCCTGACGTTACGACAACAATTTTCGCCACCGAATCCACTCCTGTTATGGTTCAAATCCCCTGTTTAAAATGGGGTTTTTGGTGTTTATTTATACATTAAAATTGTAGAGCTTCAAATACAAGCTCTAGTTGATCATTCAAGTAAATATGCACTGATTTTTTAACCACATGAGGTGGAATGTCATCCGCCACACAATAGGTTCCTGCAATCGAGATTAGTTCTGCTTCGAGGTTATGGCAGAAAATGCGTGCTGCAGTATTACCGCCAGCACCCGCAATCAGGCGACCGCGGGCACTGCCATAGACATGGATGTTACCCGATGCAATGATTTCTGAACCGCTGTTAAGACCGGCATTGAGAATAATGTCGCCATTATGTTGCACAATACATTGACCGGTACGCAGAATTTCATCATGGTATGAGGTGATGTGGGCAACGATTGGAGGCGCAGATGTTTGCTCATTATCCTCTGCAGCAGGTTCTGGCTTAACTTCCACGACCTGCTCTTTGGTGGCTTTAATTTCTTCTAGCTGGCGGTCAGGTGGCAGTACCGGGAACTGAATGGCACGCGCCTGATCGCCAAGTAAGCCTTCAGTTACGGCCATAGGCTGTACATCCAGACTGATTAACAGCTGGATTAATGCAATGAGTTCCTGTTCAACTGAACTTTCAATGACTGCCAAAGTGCCGGGTGGAAATGCTGCTTGTAATTTTGGGCTAAGTTGCTGGCGGATTGCATCATGATCATTGGTATCTAGGCTAATGCGTATCGCATTGACCATTCTGCCTTTTATCCGTATATCAGCCATAATTCTTCCTTAAATACTTCTGACGTGCTGGTTTTGTGTCGAAGCAATGTTGTAAATAGTGCAAATCCTAGAACAAATTGCAGTAATTCTCTAGCGATCTCAGTTATTTTTTTATGCGAACAGAACCGGACGGATTGATCCGATTCTGTACTTTAAAATTTACTTATCTATTGAGCTCTGATTTTGCTCATGTTCTTCTAGAATCTGTTGCCACTGTTTGACTTTTACCTGTTTTCGGATTGCTTCAAGTGTTTCAAAAACAGCCGATTCAACCAATTTATCAATATGTGGATTATGTTCAATCTGTATCTGGCTGATTTTATCTGAAATTAGGGTAAAAGTCGGATTTTCTTTTGTACCTGTATGGGTAAACGGCTCAATCAGGCCCTGAGTAATATTTTCGCCTAGGCGTTGACCAATACTTTGAATTTGCTGTTCAATCCGGCTGCCCACAATTGGAATCAGACGTAGCAGCTGAGTAAGTTCTGGAGTATCTTCAATCGCCTGATTAACCACTTGTCCAACATTTTTAGCGATCATGGAACGTTGAGCCTGTAGTTCCTTGCCTAAAGATTCCTGCAAGATATCTGCCAAAGCAATGGCCAGTAATTTACGGTGATGTTCCACCAAATCATCAATCAACTGTTTATGTGATGTGCTTGTGGTCAGTTCACGCTTGATACCGTCCAGTACGGTCAGGACCACCCGGCTGGAAAGCTCTTCCATCAGCATGTTGTAATAAAAATTGCCTTGGCGGTACCAGCGAGCGGGAATCACTTTATAACCATGGCTATGCAGGTTATAGCCAATCGCCACTGCACGCAGCAGACGCAGAAAACGCAACTGCGGGAGAATGGCTAAAATTTCATACCAGTGCACAAAAGGGAAGAACCACCAGCGTCGGTGATGACGCAGGACAATCGCAATGACCCAGCGTGCCAGTAATTCACAGATCAAAAAAGTGGTAAACCAGCCCTCGGTAATGATGACCCAAGGACGTAATTCAGTTTTATAAAACTGTAATATTTCAGGTAAACGAATGAAGTCAAACAACCAGTGACCAAAATCGCTCATTAAAATGGCATTGGCACTGAGACAGAACAGGTTGATGATAATTAAAACCATCATGAAAATGTCGTAAATCAGTGCAATTTTCCAGCCCCAAGTTCCTTTACGAACAAATTTAAATGAGCTGGAGGTAATGTCCGGGTTGTCGTTGTTCATAATTACTCAGTTACAGATCCGATCGGGGCTTGGGCAAAGTTCTGCTGCATTTGTGCGATGAGCTGATCTTTTTCAGTCCAGATCTGATCTATCCATTTCTGGAAACGTGCACGGTATTCAGCATCATCTTCATAATTGCCACCGAGCACCCAGTCAGGAATATCAATTTTTCTTAAATTTACCGCAATACGTGGCACTTCACCTAACCAGAATTCACCATAACCTGGAATGCCGTCAGGATAAACAATGGTCATATCGACCAGCGCATCAATTTTATCGCCAAGAATACTGAGTGCCAATGCCAGACCACCGGCCTTAGGCTTCAGTAAATAGGTATAAGGAGATTGCTGCTGATCATGCTTTTCCTGGGTAAAGCGGGTGCCTTCCAGATAATTTAACAAGGTAAATGGCTGACTGATCAGCTGTTCACAAGATTTACGTGCCTCTTCCATATCCCGGGATTTCAGCGCAGGATTTTTGGCAATCTGTTCCTTGCTATGTCGTTTCATCATCGGGAAGCCCAAAATTTTAAAGGCCTGACCAACAAAAGGAATAAAAATAAGTTCCCATTTGGTAAAGAAACGCGTCAGGGGCATACGGGATACGCCAAAGTATTGATTAACGGTCGTATCCACCCAGCTTTGATGATTACAGGTCATCAAATAGCGGCCCTGCATATTCAAATCCAGTGATTCATCTACGCTAATTTGCCATTGCGTATTTTTCAGGACATGATCAATCAGCCAGTTGTTGACCCCTAACCAGCTATTAGTAATTTTGATATTGGTTTCATCTACTTTTGCGGATTTTTTAAAAAGTTTAGTTAAGCCCAAAGCCAGCACCGGGGGACCATGAAAAAAAGTACTGCCGGTCATGACTGAAGTGACCGTCAGGCCACGTGCCAGTTTTTTTAACGTCGGTTGCTTGTTGCTATTCGATGACATATCAGATCAGTCCCCCGAGATTAATCGCTTAAATTTTTTCATATTTTGAGTAATATAGAGACAGTTGAGCAAATAAAAAAGTCTGAATAGGAAACTATGAAGATATTGTGATGAAGTACCTTGAAATAGTTACATATAAACATTACAAAATATTACTAAACGATTTATTATTAACAAAAATTCAATGGTGATCCCATTCTATTTCATCCATTATCTCGCTTATACAACAAAGCATACAAAAGGAGGCATGCAATGCGTGCACTAGTAATTTCAGCAGCTGTAGCAGGGGCAGTAGCGCTTACAGGTTGTCAATCAACAGGGAATAACCTGGGTGGTGTTGAGTATGACAAAACTGCTTTAGGTACCTTGATTGGTGCAGCAGCAGGATACGGTATTTCTAAAGGCAATGCGAATACTAGCCGTCAAAACAACCGTGCTGCTGCTATTGGTGCAGTCTTGGGTGGTGCAACGGGTGTTTATCTAGATAACAAAGAGAAAAAATTACGTCAGCAAATGGCGGGTACTGGTGTAGAAGTTAACCGTAATCCAGACGGCTCTGTTGGCCTGATCATGCCAGGTAATATTACGTTTGATACCAATAAATCGAATATCAAACCGAATTTCTACTCAACTTTAAACAAGGTTGCACAAACGCTGACTGAAGACACCAAGAGCGGTATCCTGGTGACTGGCTATACAGACAGCACTGGTAATGACTCAATCAATATCCCGTTGTCTCAGGCACGCGCACAAGCTGTTGCAAACTACCTGATTGCTCAGGGCATTTCACCTACACGCATTAATGCGCAAGGACTTGGTTCAGCGGATCCAATCGCATCTAATGCGACTCCACAAGGCCGTGAGCAAAACCGTCGTGTTGAGCTAAGCATTTACGCAATCCAATAATTCTTTATGGATTGAACGGCGAATTAAAAAACCACCTTCGGGTGGTTTTTTTGTGCCAGAACCTTGACCATTAAAAACGTAATTTGCATTAGGCAAAGTGCTACAGAGATGACTATAATCGGAGCCGAATCTAGAAGAGGAAGCCGTATGTCACTCGCCAGTCAGTTAAATGACAAGCAACTTGAAGCCATGAAATACACTCAAGGACCCTTGTTAGTACTTGCAGGAGCGGGTTCAGGCAAGACTTCAGTGATCACGCGAAAAATCGCGTATTTAGTCAAGCATTGTGGGATTCCCGCACATCGTATTACTGCGATGACCTTTACCAACAAGGCAGCGCGTGAGATGAAAGAACGGGTCAGCAAATTGTTGACGCGTGAAGAAAGTAAAGGCGTTTCAGTTTCGACCTTTCATACCTTTGGCCTGAATATGCTGCGCCTGGAGTTGAAACATACCCCACTTAAAAATAATTTCTCGATTCTGGATGCAGATGACTGCAAGCGCATTCTGATGGATTTGATGCAGCGTGATAATTTGTCCGGTGCGGAAAGCAAAGAACTGATTGCCAAAGCCATGAAAATGATCTCGGACTGGAAAAATGATCTCATTCCACCCGAGCAGGCGCACACCACCTGTGAAACGGCCGAAGATGTCCAGTTTGCGCATCTATATCAGCTCTATGAGCGCAATTTGCGTGCTTATAATGCAGTAGATTTTGATGACCTGATTGTGATGCCAACGCGCCTGCTACAGGAAAATGCCGAAGTCCGTGACAAATGGCAAAACCGCGTACGTTATCTGCTGGTGGATGAATATCAGGATACCAACACAGCACAGTATATTCTGGTGAAATTACTGGTTGGCGTGATGGGACAGTTCACTGCCGTAGGTGATGATGACCAGTCGATTTATGCCTGGCGTGGGGCTAAACCGGAAAATATGGCTTTGTTGCAGCAGGATTTTCCTAATCTGAAAGTGATCAAGCTGGAACAGAACTATCGTTCGACCAGTCGTATTCTCAAAGCTGCCAACACCGTGATTGGCAATAATCCGCATATTTTTGATAAAAAGCTCTGGTCGGACAAAGGCCATGGCGAAGTGATCCGTGTGATTACCTGCCGCAATGATGATGACGAAGCAGAACGCGTGGTCAAAGACCTGATCACGCATAAATTGATGAACGGTAAAAGCTGGAAAGATTATGCGGTGTTGTACCGCGGTAATTTCCAGGCGCGTATTTTGGAAACCCATCTACGTCAGATGCAGATTCCGTATAAATTATCTGGCGGACAGTCCTTCTTCGCACGTGCCGAAATCAAGGACATGATGAGTTATTTGCGCCTCATCATTAACCCTGAAGACGACAGCGCATTCCTGCGAATTATCAATACCCCAAAACGGGCGATTGGTCCGGTAACGCTGGAAAAACTTGGATTATTTGCTCAGGAAAACAACCTGTCCTTGCTGGCTGCAGCAGCGGATCAGCGTCTGACCATGGCGATTCCGAAAAAGGCCACGACTCAATTGGCCGAATTTGCCGATTTTATTGAGGGCTTTACCCGCAATTTACTGGATGATGATGAACCGGTACCGATCATCCGCCAGATGATGATTGAAGCCGGTTATATCGATTACATCAAGGAAACTGCAGCTACGCCGGCACAGGAAAAAACCAAGCTCGACAATATCGAGGTGCTCTACAGTAGCATTCAGAGCCTGATTAACCGCGCTGAAGATGTTGATGAAAAAAATATTGAAAGTGTGATTCGTAAAATGGTGCTGCTGGATATGCTCGAGCAGCAACAGGAAGAAGAGGACACCGATAAGGTCAACCTGCTGACCTTGCATGCGTCCAAAGGTCTAGAATTTCCTTATGTCTATTTAATCGGGCTGGAAGAAGAAATTCTGCCACATAAAAACTCGATTGCTGCTGAAACGGTCGAAGAGGAACGCCGTCTGATGTATGTGGGGATTACCCGTGCACGTCAGGGACTGACCATTACTCTGGCAGAACAGCGCAAGGCAGGCGGGCAGATGAAGCAGATGACCCCAAGCCGTTTCCTGGATGAATTGCCGGAAGATGAGCTGGAATGGTTAGGTCGCAAGAAAAAGCTGGCTGGCAACATCGATCCAAAATTACAGGCACAGCATTATCTGGATAATTTGCGCAACCTCATCAAACGATAAGGTGCAGCGCTGTCACTTATTTTAAATGAAACAACAGGAATGAATAAATGAAAGTTCAGGTGAAAGTCCTTGACTCGCGTCTCGGTCAGGAATGGCCATTACCCACTTATGCTACGACGGGTTCAGCAGGGCTGGATTTACGTGCGTGTGTTGCAGAAACTACGATCATTGAACCAGGCCAAACGATTTTGGTAAAAACTGGTCTAGCCATCTATATTGAAGATCCTGCATTTGCTGGCTTGATTTTGCCTCGTTCGGGTTTGGGCCATAAACACGGGATTGTGCTGGGTAACCTGGTGGGTTTAATTGATTCTGATTATCAGGGTGAGTTGATGGTGTCGGTTTGGAACCGTAGCCAGACTGCCTTTAGCTTAGAGCCGGGTGAGCGTTTGGCACAGTACGTGCTGGTGCCGGTAGTACAAGCTGAATTTGACCTGGTGAATGAATTTGAAGCAACCGAACGTGGTGCTGGCGGTTTTGGTCATACTGGTAAAAACTAAGTTTTAATAGTGACTTAAATGACTTACATTCTTTAAATATGATGTAAGTCATTTTTATGTTGTTGAGAAAATATTAATGAATGGACTGATTAATATGCATTTAAACATACAGGTCTATTTTATGGTCAGATAGATTTATTTAAATTTATATATAGATTAGAGGTTGAATAAGACAAAATTTAAAATAAATATAAGTAAATAATCGCTATTTGATTACAAGAATCCTATACTTCTAAAGTTGTTGATTATATTTTTATAATTGATTGTTACATTGAAATCGTTTAAAAATGGCTAGTCTTAAAACAAAAACAAATGTTTAAAGTCATTATGATGAAACCATCATTTTATATCTCCTGATACTAACCAATTGTGAAAAGAATAGTTTATGGGATCCCTGAAACATCCTCTCCCTTTACATATTTTTCGTGCTTATGACATACGCGGTAAAGCCAGTGTGTTGGGTGCGGGAATTATTGATGCAATTGCCCACGGTTTGGCACAGCAATATCGGGCTGCGGGACAGGTGCGTGTCGCCATTGGTTATGATGCACGGCTCAGCAGTCCAGCTTTTGCAGACATTATCGCGCGTATTTTTAAAGATTATTCACTTGAGGCTACTATTATCGGCTGTTGCTCCAGCCCAATGCTGTATTTCACTGCACGTCAGTTCGATGGCAATGGCATTATGGTCACTGCCAGTCATAATCCTAAAGAAGATAATGGAATTAAATGGATAATCTGTAGTGAGCCGCCCTGTCCTGATCTGATTCAGCAGGTGGCGCAGCTGGCAGAACCTCACTGTAGTCAGCAGTTGCTGACATTGCCGGAACAGCCACATCTGATTATTCCAGAGTTTTGTCTCCAGTATCAGCAGGGAATATTAGAAGATATTCAATTAAAGCGACCGTTTAAAGTGGTACTGGATGGCTTGCACGGCTCAGCTGGGCGTTGTGCCCATCTGGTACTCAATAAGCTGGGATGCGAAGTTACAGCATTGCGTTGTAATGCTAATGGTCATTTTCCCGATCATGCACCGGATCCTTCACAAGACAAACATCTTGAGACCTTACGCCAAACTGTCATGCAACAGCAGGCTGACCTCGGTATTGCCCTGGATGGTGATGGCGATCGCCTGGTTCTGATCGATGAGCAGGGTCAGATTATTACAGCTGATCAATTGTTATGCCTGTTTGCTGAAATCTGCCTGAATGATTCGGTGTCACACCAATTTGTTTATGATGTGAAATGTTCGACTCTGGTTCGAGATACGGTGCAATGTCTGGGTGGCGAAGCGGTGATGATCCGTACAGGTAGTTCCTTCTTGCGGACTTATCTGGCGCAATCTCAGCAGCAGGCGATTTTTGGTGGTGAATATGCCGGGCATTATGTATTTAATGATGGTCGTGGCTGGGGCTATGATGATGGACTCTATGCAGCGCTCAGAGTCATGGAGTATCTAGACCAAACGGGACAAACTCTGGCACAGGCCTTGGCAGCTTATCCAAAACGTCATGGTACTGAAGATCTTTATATTTCCACACATCACGTGCCTCCTGTTGAACTTTTAAACTTCGTTGAGCAGCAATCTGAAAGAATTAATGCGCAAATCAGTAAAATTGATGGCATACGTCTTGATTTTGAGGATGGTTTTGGCATCATTCGAGCATCCAATACAGGTGAGTATTTCACGGTGCGCTTTGATGCCAATAATGCCCAAGCTCTGAATGAGATTCGTCATCTGTTTGTAGCCATGTTGCGTGACCGTTATCCAGAGATCGCTCAAGACATTTTAGATGCTCAATAAGGAGAGGCGAATGCCAAATCAACAAACAGGCATCGACAAAGCACAGATTTTGACAGAAGCTTTGCCGTATATTCAACGCTTTGCGGGTAAAACCCTGGTGGTAAAATACGGCGGTAATGCGATGACCGATCCTGAGCTGGAAAGTTCATTTGCACGTGATATCGTATTATTGAAAACAGTCGGTATTAATCCGATCGTGGTGCATGGTGGTGGTCCGCAAGTCGATTCCATGCTGAAACAGCTGGGCCGTGAATCTGACCGTATCGACGGAATGCGTGTGACAGATCCGGCGACCATGGAAGTGGTCGAGATGGTACTTGGCGGTAGCGTCAACAAATCTATCGTGAACCTGATCAACCAGCATGGTGGCCGCGCCATTGGTCTTACCGGTAAAGATGGTAACCTGATCCGTGCACAAAAACTGCTGATGGAAAAAGTGGCTGAAGATGGTTCGGTTCAGCAAATTGATCTGGGTCTGGTCGGTGAAGTTGTTGGTGTAAAGACCGATGTTCTGGAAATGTTTACCAGTAGTGATTTTATTCCTGTCATTGCTCCGCTGGGTGTGGACGAAGCAGGCAATACTTATAACATCAATGCCGATCTGGTCGCTGGTAAAGTCGCTGAAGCTTTGGGTGCAGAAAAACTGATTCTGCTGACCAATATCACGGGTGTTCTGGATGAAAATAAAAATCTGCTGACGGGCTTGACCACTCAGGAAGTTGATCGTCTGATTGAAACCGGCGTGATTTATGGCGGCATGATTCCGAAAGTGGGTTGTGCCCTAGATGCCGTAAAAGGTGGGGTGGTGAGCGCACATATCGTCGATGGCCGTGTACCGCATGCAAGTTTGCTGGAAATTTTCACTGATCATGGTGTTGGTACCCTTATTACCAACCGTGTAAATCCGCATCGTTCATAATCGATTTTTTGTGAAAAAGAGTCTCTATGCAGGCTCTTTTTTATTTGGATTTCTTATAGCCAGCTATTTGAAATGGCAGGGACAGTCATGCACAATAAGCTTCTAAGTGAAATAAAGAGCTGAAATCAGACCATGTGCCAACTGCTCGGAATGAATTGTGCTACGCCAACAGATATTACTTTTTCTTTTCGCGGGTTTTCCCAGCGGGCAGGCATTACCTCTGATCATGCCGATGGTTTCGGGATAGCTTTCTTTGAAGATAAAGCCTGCCGTCTGTTTGTTGATAACCAGTCGGCGGTTGAATCTCCGATTGCTGAACTGGTACGTAATTATCCGATTAAATCCCGCAATGTGATTGCGCATATCCGCAAAGCCACGCAAGGTAAAATCAATCTGGAAAATTCCCATCCTTTTAGCCGCGAACTCTGGGGCCGGCAATGGATTTTTGCTCATAATGGTGATTTGCATGATTATTTCCCCGCACTAAGTGGACGTTTCACTCCAGTAGGGAATACGGATAGCGAGCGGGCTTTTTGCTATCTGCTGGACCAGTTAGTGAAACGTTTTGGCTATCATGAACCAAAACTGGATCAGGTTTTTGATCTGCTGGCCGAAATTTCACCTGGAATCGCGGAACATGGTACCTTTAATTTCTGCCTGTCGAATGGTCAGGCGCTATTTAGCTATGCGATTACCAAACTCCACTGGCTGGTACGTGAATACCCGTTTAGACCGGCGCAGCTCATCGATATTGATGTCGAAGTAGACTTTAGTCAGGTCACCACACGTGAAGACCGTGTGGCAGTCATTACTACTGAACCTTTGACCCAGAATGAAGAATGGACAGCCTTTCAGCCCGGTGAAATGATCCTGTTTCAACATGGGGCGAAAGTGCGTTCTCAAGTGACGCATGTCGAACGTTTGGAACGTGAACGGCTGGATCCTTCCCTAAAACGCATCACGCGCGCTGACCAATATTAAAAATTGCATCAAGACGGAGTTTAAACTCCGTTTTTATATTAAAAAATAGAGAAAAATTTAAGAATAAATAATGGTTTAACACTCATTTTTGGTTAATTAATATCTTAGCTTTTTACTCAAGATAAATTATTTTTAACTATATATAACAGAAACTTAAAATGAAAATACCGGCTTTGGGCTGAAAGCCGACTAATTTGCTTCATTTTTATTTGAATCAATAAGCTATATGCTCATTTTCACGTTATAAGTCCTTAATATTTCTAGGTGGTCGTATGAAAATGAAATGGGTCCCAGATTATAATACTGGTATCGATGTGATTGACGATCAGCACAAACGAATTCTCGATTATATCAACGAAATTGATGGAATCGATGCAAATACCGAACGTGCCCGTATTAAACAGATTCTTGACAATATTATTGATTATACCCAGTCACATTTTACCTTTGAAGAATCTCTTCAGGAAGAAGCCGGGTATAAATACCGGGTGCCGCATAAACGTGTGCATGATCTGTTTATTAAGAAAATCGAATCTTATCGTGACCGTTTTGAACTGGGACAGTCAATTGAAAATGAACTGCATGAAGTATTATCGAAATGGCTGATTAACCATATTCAGCATGATGATGCCGATTATGTGGGTGCAGTCAAAGAAAATATGATGGGTATCATTAAAGAAAAAGAACAGAAAAAAGGTAAAAACTGGTTCGCCCGGTTTTTCTCATAATAAAAAATTTCAGCAAATAAAAAGAATTAAAATTTAATTATAAATTTGGCGCAGCAAATCATCCTCATGGTGGTTTGCTTTTTGTTTTTGATTTTCACTGCTTCACAAGGCAAAATAGCGCTAGATTTTTATAGGAATGCATCATGCAGGACAATGCTATGTCAAAATGGTTATCGCCGCTGATGGCTTTCTGTCTATCGTTTATTATCATCGCGACACTCGCACCGATAACCGGTATACAGATTGAACGTCAGCTGGATTTCTGGATGCTCTGGTTAGCCACCATGCTGATTCTGGCGCTTCCAGTCTGCTACTTGGAAATTGCTTTGGCCAAGCGCTCCAAAACGACGCCATTACAGGCGCTGTCGTCGCTGACCCGTGAAGCTGATGCGTCACAGAAATGGCGTATTGTCGGCTGGTTAAGTGTGATTTTTATTCCGTTTTTGGCAGGTGCAATGCTAAACAATGCCAGTAATGTTCTGGCAGTAGCTACCCTTGATCTTGCACCAAATCTCTTGTTGATCGGATTGGCAATCGTGGCGCTGGCTCTTTCATTGTTACCGCGTCAAATTCTGTTAGTAATCACCACGATTGGGGTACTGGCATCTTTGATCTTGGCAAATGTAATGGGAACTGCGCTACCTGCATGGCAAGTTACGCCAGTTGAGTTTTCTGAATGGGGAAATGCAACGGTATTGGCACTGGTTGCAAGTGGTCTGGGCATGGGCTTGTACTGGCAATCTAGCCTGAACACTGTGCGACAACAGGATATCGCCAGCAAAACGGTATTGCCGATCTGGGTTGCGCAGTTAGTTGCTGTTATTGCATTTGCCTTCTTCGCAGTACAAGCGCAAATTCCTGCATTTACTTTGGTCACCGCCATAGTGGCGGCTGCTGCATTAATGCTGCAAATGGCACGTGAACAGCTACAGCAACGTCAGCTTCATCCTGTAGTGCAATGGGCAATTGTCGCTGTAGTCACGCTGATCTGGGTTATTCCAAATCTAAGCCCAATTTTCAATGTGGTCTTACTCGTCTGGGGGCTGGTGATTTGTCTGATTTATGCACTGTTTGCCGGCTGGATTATGAAGATCAGTCATTTGCGCAAATCGATGAATTTCAGCTCTGAAGCGTTTTATAACATTTGGCGTATTGCAGTACGTGTAGTGTTGCCAGTTGGGATTATTCTGGCAATAGCCGCTGTTCTAGGACAATTCGTCTAATGAGTGAGGCGATGATCTGGGTGGCGTATGCGACGCCGCAACAGCAGTTTCATCTGGCTGTGCCATTTCAGCCCGGCATGACGGCACTGGATGCGATTGAGCAAAGTGGAATCCGTGAGCAGGTCGACTTGCCTGAACCGTTATCTTTGGGCATCTTTGGCGTGCGTTTGCAGGCTCATCAGCAACCACTGGTAGCAGGGGATCGGGTAGAAATATACCGGCCACTGACCATTAATCCCAAAGATATCCGGCGTAAACGTGCCGAGAGAAATCCGGTAGGACGTTATGCCAGAGGTAATCTTTTAAGAAAGCTGAAACCGTCTTCCGAGTGAAAAGCTGTTGTAAAGAACAGTGTACTCCATGATCTGCTCAATCAATCAACTTAATCAAAAAAGCCCCTGATGATTCAGGGGCTTTTTTATAAGGAACCGGTTATAGTGGCGGAGCATTTAAAATTGCTTCTTTTGATCCTGGTAAACCGGGTTGAGATTCCGGAATCGTTTCCAGACCTTCAATGCGTTCCACGATCCCAGACTGGTTAAAGTAGATTTTCAAATGCTGGCCTTGGGCCGCCGGGATCTTGGCTTTTTTCGCATAGGTCCCTGGGGTATAGTTATAGATGTAGTCCCAACGTAAAGGATTCAGGGGATCACTTACTGTTGGACTGCCCAGTAAGAAACGCACCTGTTGATGACTCATTCCCACCTGAATTTTAGCGGCTTGTGCCTTGGTTAAGGGAGTTCCTTGTGGAATATCTACTTTATAAACACCTAATGTCGAACAGCCGACGAGCAATGAAGTGACGAATAACGTCAGCATGATTTTTTGCATTTTGCTAAACTATCCCAAATTAATTATGATGCATTTGATCCAAGGATAGATCATACTGCATCTAAACTTTGTTGCATATTCCAACTTTGATTTTGTTGAGAGACCTTTTTACATGACTATTTCAAACCAAGATTTACGAAAAGCTGGACTGAAAGTTACCCTTCCACGAATTAAAATATTAGAATTACTAGAAAATTCAAGACAACATCATTTAAGTGCGGAAGATATTTACAAGACTTTACTCGATCAGGGTGAAGATGTAGGTTTAGCAACTGTGTATCGTGTGTTAACGCAGTTTGAAGCCGCGGGTATCATCGAACGCCATAATTTTGAAAATAATCATTCAGTTTTTGAAATTATGCAGGAAGATCACCACGATCACCTGGTATGTTTAAATTGCAGCAAAGTTGTTGAATTTATTAATGATACGATTGAAAAAGAGCAGCATGACGTTGCTGAGAAATTTGGATTTGAATTAACTGGTCACTCACTGAATCTGTATGGCTACTGCGATGCGCCTGCCTGTCAGGAAGTTTTCCGTAAAAAATAATTTGAGCGCTGGTTCAAACAAAAAACAGGCTTCATGGGAAGCCTGTTTTTTTATGCCTTTACGATCATTAGCTCTGACCATCAAAAGTAATATTGGAATGCGCACGTAATAAGTGGCTGCCACCTTCTTCTGAGAGCTTGATTTGCAGACGCAGGTCGTTAGGCGAGTCCGCATGTTTCAGCGCATCTTTATAGCTGATCTGTTTTGCTTTATACAGATCATACAGCGCCTGATCGAAAGTCTGCATGCCCAGTTCACGGGAACGCTTCATCAGGTCCTTGATCTCATGCACATCACCTTTACGGATCAGGTCGGCAATCAGTGGTGAGTTAATCAGAATCTCAATCGCAGCACGGCGGCCATTGCCATCGATGGTTGGGATCAGTTGCTGCGCCACAATGGCTTTCATATTCAAAGACAGATCCATAAACAGCTGGTTATGCCGGTCTGCTTCAAAGAAGTGAATAATCCGGTCAATCGCCTGGTTGGCATTGTTGGCGTGTAGCGTGGCAAATACCAGATGGCCGGTTTCAGCAAAGGCAATGGCATAGTCCATGGTCTCGCGGGAACGAATCTCACCAATCAGAATCACGTCTGGTGCCTGACGCAAGGTATTTTTCAGAGCAATTTCAAATGAATCCGTATCAATACCGACTTCGCGCTGAGTAATAATACAGCCTTTATGCTGATGCACAAACTCGATCGGATCTTCAATGGTAATGATATGACCTTTGGAATTTTCATTGCGATAACCGACCAAAGATGCCAGCGAGGTTGATTTACCGGTACCGGTTGCCCCGACAAAAATAATGATGCCACGTTTGGTCATTGCCAGTTCTTTCAGAATTGGCGGTAACTTGAGTTCATCCATCGTGGGAATAACAGTTTCAATCCGGCGCAGCACCATCCCCGGTTCATCACGCTGCTGGAAAGCACTGACACGGAAACGTGCGGACTTGTCCGGATTGCTGATCGCGAAGTTACATTCACGTGTTTCGGCAAATTCCTTACGCTGCTTTTCGCTCATAATCGAGTTCAGCAGTTGCCCCACAGCCGGCCCCGGCAATTTCACCGAACCAATGGGTAGAATTTGACCGTTAATTTTGATAGAGGGTTCGACATCGGCTGTGATGAACAGATCCGAGGCCTTTTTCTCTACCATGTAGTTGAGTAAGCCGTTAAAGTCCATGATAAAACCCCAATAAAATGAATTTTTTTATAAGAATGATTCAGGCTGTTTTGCTGCAGTACGGGCGACTTGCGGGCTGATAATACCTTTAGACACGAGTGTTTTCAGGCTTTGATCCATGGTAGTCATACCATAATTGGCACCGGTCTGGATCGCAGAATACATTTGAGCCACTTTGTTTTCACGGATCAGGTTACGGATCGCCGGAATACCAATCATGATTTCATGTGCAGCTACACGACCGCCACCATTTTTCTTGAGCAGGGTTTGTGAAATTACCGCTTGCAGCGATTCAGACAACATGGCACGAACCATGTCTTTTTCTTCGGCCGGGAATACATCGATCACACGGTCAATAGTTTTTGCCGCTGAGGTGGTATGCAGGGTCCCGAACACTAGGTGACCGGTTTCTGCTGCAGTTAATGCCAGACGAATCGTTTCAAGGTCACGCATCTCACCGACCAGAATAATATCCGGGTCTTCACGTAACGCAGAACGTAATGCTTCATTAAATCCATGAGTATCACGATGTACTTCACGCTGGTTGATCAGGCATTTTTTGGATTGGTGTACAAATTCAATTGGATCTTCAACTGTTAAAATATGGTCATAGCGGTTGTCATTGATATAGTCTAGCATCGCTGCAAGCGTGGTCGATTTACCTGAACCGGTGGGCCCTGTGACGAGGACCAGACCACGTGGGTATTCGCAAAGATCTTTAAAGATTTGGCCCATGCCAAGGTCTTCAATGGTCAAGACTTTAGATGGAATGGTACGGAAGACTGCACCTGCACCACGGTTCTGGTTAAATGCGTTGACACGGAAACGGGCCACGCCGGGAACTTCAAAGGAAAAGTCAGTTTCCAGATTTTCTTCATAATCGCGGCGTTGCTTGTCGTTCATAATGTCGTACACCAGTTTGTGTACTTCTTTATGTTCCAGTGCAGGCAGGTTGATGCGACGGACTTCCCCGTCTACACGGATCATTGGCGGTAAACCTGCTGATAAGTGTAAATCCGACGCACCATTTTTAGCAGAAAAGGCTAACAGTTCTGTAATATCCATAAGGTCCCCGAGTTCATTAAAATGTTATTTATTTTGCTAGAATAATAAGGCTTTCCCACAGCTTAACCAACACTTAGTTCACGAGCAAGGGAAAAAAATCCGGACGAAATGAGAACCCCATCAATGAATATGCTGCAACAGTCACGAAATCAGGTTTTAGCTCAGATCCAGGCCGCATGCACTCAGGCCGGGCGTGAGCCGGATTCGGTACAACTATTGGCCGTGTCCAAAACCCAGCCGAGTAGTGTGCTGGCAGAGATGTATCAGACAGGCCAGCGGGCCTTTGGTGAAAATTATTTGCAGGAAGCACTGGAAAAAATCACCGAACTGAAAAACCTAGAGATTGAGTGGCATTTTATTGGACATGTGCAGCGTAACAAGACCAAGCATCTGGCAGAAAATTTTGCCTGGGTACATGGAGTCGATCGCCTTATTATTGCCGAGCGTTTATCAAATCAGCGTGGAGATAATCAGTCCGCACTGAATATCTGTATTCAGGTAAATATTGATGGTCAGGATACGAAAGATGGTTGTCAGCCGGCAGAAGTTGCAGATCTGGTGGCACAAATCAGCCAACTGCCGAATGTACGTTTACGTGGTTTGATGGTGATTCCAGCACCGAATAATCCTCAAGCTTTTGCTGATGCCAAAGCTTTATTTGATGTAGTAAAAACACAACATGCTCATCCTGAAGACTGGGATACTTTAAGTATGGGCATGTCTGGGGATATGACCGAAGCGATTACTGCGGGTTCTACCATGGTTCGTGTTGGCACAGCCTTATTTGGTGCACGGCCTAAAAAAGATGTATAAACTACTAATGTCAGTTTTTTGCAGCAAAGCGTTATCGCAGGGTATTGGATAACGCTTTTTTTCTGGCTGGTTCGAGCCATTTAGCCATCAGCCAGGCAAAAACTATTAAGCTGCACATGCTCGCAAGCAAGGCTAAAATTGCTCCGCCCAGACCATAGGCCAAAGTTGCCGGAATACATCCCAAAATAAATAATAGTAAGGGGAAATGGGTGACATACAAGGTATAGGAAAAGTCTGCAGACTGAACCCAAACCGGATGATAGTGACTGCGGTGATGTTGGAGTTGTACCAGCCAGCAACTAAATGCCAGACCCAGACAGAAATTAAAAGGGACAAAATTCACAGCACGGTATTGCTGGGCCTCATCAATCACCTGAAACTGGTAAGCATCAAAACAGGCGATTAGAAATGCTAAGCCGAATAGGGCTAATTTGACCGATTGTAAGCGGTTTAAAAAACGTATCTGGATATATCGAAATGAACAGGCAAAGGCACTAAGCCAGACCAGAAAATAAATAAAAAACTGGATGTTCAGTAATGATAGTATAGCCAGAACCATAAAAAATCCGATTTTGGCTATTTCCGAATTTTTTAAAAAAGGTAGGAATCCGGCCAGCACATAAAACCACACTTCATAGCTCAGGCTCCAGAGCGCAGCATTGGCTGAAACCGTTGGCGTCACAAAGCCATTTAAAAATAGCAGCGAACCAACAAATTCCATCATGTCTACACTATAGTCAGTCCGGATCATCATGCCAAAACTGTGTTGAAAAGCATGCGTGTGGCTGGCAAATAACAGTGGAGCGAGTAGATAAAGAACCAGCGTCAACCCCATGGCAAACAGGAAGGGCGGCAAAATTCTGTGGCAACGCTGTCGAGCATAACGGTGCAGATTGAACTGACCATGCTGATGAATGTTGTGCTGAATCGAATAGCCAATCAGATAGCCACTTAAGGCAAAGAAAATCATGACTGCAGCCTGCCCAAGCAGACGTATCCATGAATAAATGCTGGTATCGAAAGGCGCAATAAATGCCTGAAAGCAGTGACTGAACAGCACCACAATGGCACTGATCCCCCGTAGGCTCTCAAGCTGTAGGCTGAAATAGGGCGAGAGCGTATTCGGGGCAGTATCCATGATCGTTAACCTATAATCTGAATGGTACTGGCGCCTGCACCGACAGGCTTGACCTGAATTTGTACCGGAATCCGTTCATGCATTTCCTGTATATGTGAGATCAAGACGACTTTACGGCCCTGGCTTTGCAAATGATCCAGCGCATTCATGACCATATGTAAGGATGCCGGATCGAGCGTCCCGAACCCTTCATCAATAAACAGTGATTCCAGTTTCATGGAGCCGGAGGCCATATTGGCAATTGCCAAAGCCAAAGCCAATGAAACCAGGAAGGTTTCACCCCCCGATAGGGACAGCACAGGGCGGACTTCACTATTCATGTCCAGATCAATAATCGCCAGACTCAGGCTATCCGGAATACGGTGTAACTGATAGCGGGGTGCCAACGGTTGTAACTGCTGATTTGCATATTCCACCAGAATATCCAGATGATGTTCCTGGGCAATTTTCTGGAATTTGGTGCCTTCCTTATGTCCGATCAGATCGTAAATACGTCCCCAACGGTATTCTTCTGCTTTGATCTGCTCAATTTGCTGCTGATATTTGGCATAGGTGTTTTGATTATTGGCATTCATACGCAGTTTGGCATCAGTTTCATTGAGCACTTCCTGCTGCATTCTTTTTTCCTGATGCAGCATGCCAAGCTTTTGTTCAATTTCTTCAAATTCATGTTCTGGCTGTAGTTTTAAATGGGCCTGATATTGTTCTTCCAGTAATTGCCAGGCTGTCCTGGCATTTTCGAGTGCCTGTTTCTGGTTGGCCAGATTCTGACGAATGCGTTGATGGGTGCTCAGATCAATACTGAGCCATTGTTCAATTTGAGCTGCCGTCACTTGCGGATGTGTTGCTTGCCATGCCTGAATATCTTGCTGATATTGAGCCAATTGCCGATCGATCTGCTGAAGTTGGCTGATAAATTCTTGTAATTTCAAGTGGGTTTGATGCCACTGTTTTTCGGCCTGCGCCGTGCATTGACGCTGTTGTTCTAAAGCCTGCTCTAAGGTCTTGGCTTGTAGATCTAGTGCATCGCGCCATTCTGCAGCGATACGGTAGACTTGTCCTGCATGCTCTTTGGTCAGTTCAGCCAGTTGTTGACGCAGGTCTTTGCCTTGCTGAATTAACTGCTCTACAGACTGGCTTAATTGAGCAAAATTTTGCTGTTCCAATTGTAGTTGATACTGGCTCTTTTCCAATATCTGCTGCTGTTGATGCAGGTCAGATTCCAGCTGCTTTTGTACTGCCAACTGCTGCATGCGCTGCTCTAATTGTCGTTGCAACTGAGGTAAGCAGAGCATAGGTGGCTGCGACTGGTACTGCTCGGGCAGTACGCTTAAAACTGGATGTATCAGCTGGTCGAGTTGCTGACGTTGCTGTAGAGCCAGTTGTAATTGGTGCAATTGCTGTTGTTGTTGACGCCATTGTTGTAATGGTTGCTGGAGCTGTTGTTCCTGCTGTTGTGACAGTTCTAGCTGCTGGACCAGACTTTGAGTGTGATTTGCCAGTAACTGGATGAATGTAGGAAGATCATTGTGCTGCTCGGTAACCACTTCCAGTTTGAGTAGTTGAGATTTACAGTCAGCAGAGGATTGTTGAATCTGGTTTTGTAGGACCTGGCAACGCTGTTGCTGTTGCTCAATTACTGTTTGTGCTTTGGATATTTCAATGCGTTGCTGCTGCTGAGATTGCAGTTGCTGATCGAGCTGCTGTTTTGCCTGCCGTAACTGTTGCTCCTGTAACTGGCTCAGGCTCTGTTCCAGACGTTCATGGGCGGCATCGACAAAAGGATGGGCCATACTCCCACAGACCATGCATGGCTCATCCGGTTTTAACTGGGCACGAAGATCCTGCACACTTTGCGCATGCAATAAACGTTGCTGGGCAAGTATTTGTTCCAGGTGTTCATATGCCTGTTGTTCAGTCTGAATCTGCTGATACAGTGCCTGTTCGGCCTCTTGCTGGATTTTTAGTTGTTGCTGTTGGCTATTTACAGCAGATTGCAGTTGTTCAAATTCTTGTGATTGTTGAACGATTTGTTGCACCTGCTGTTGCAGCAGGTCGAGCTGACGCTGTTCGGTTTGGCGTTGCTGACGCACTTCCTGAATGGTTTTGAGCTGCTCTTCCAGCCGTTCCAGACTATGATGCTGTTGTATCCACTGGTTCAGATTTTCTGAAAGTGCTGTAACGGTTTTTTCCAGTTCAGGCAAAGGCTGCTTCAGGCTGTCCGGATTCTGTTGCTGCAGTTGCTGATACTGACGCATAAAGTCTTGTATACGTTGCAAGGTACTTTGCGGTTCCAGATCGAACACATTTAAAAAGCCAGATTCAGCCAATTGTTGTGCAACCTTTTCTTGCCGAGCTTGTAGCTGATTCAAAGTCTGCTGTTGCTGTCGAAGTTGTTCTTCTAAAGGCTGTAGACGAAGGATTTGAAACTGGCTTTGTTCTGCATGCAGTTTTTTGTACTGCTCTGATACCGTATCAATTGCATGATCCAGTCTTAAACCTGCTTCCAGATGCGGTTTCAGGCCTGCCAAGTGTTGCTGAAACTGTTGCTGCTTTTGTTGTAAGGCTGTAAATTTGGCTTCTTCTGCTACAAAGCTCTGTTTGAGCGTTTCAAATTCCAGTGTAAATTGGGTGTGCTGGTGCTGAATCTGCTCTTTTTGAGGGGCTAGACGGGTACGACTCACAAACTGATCCCGGATCGACTGGAATTCATCCAGCTGCTCCAGTAGCTGTTGCTGTCCTGCAGACTTATTTACTGCATCCTGCTGTACTTCGTAGACTTCTTTTTTGGCATGGACTTCTGCATAAAGTTTATGTCGGTCCAGATGCCATTGTTTCTCATTTTCCAGCAGTTTTTCAGATTGCTGCAAATTCTGAAGTTGCAAAGACAAAGAGTTCTGCTGCTGTTGTAAAGCGCTGATGTCTTCTTCAGACAAAATTTCAATATGCCCGATCAGCTTTTCCAGATCGTTGCGCTTGTTTTTGACTTCGCTGAATTTCTCTGCGGCTTTCTGACTGACCAGACTGAAAATCTGTGAATTAGTCAGATATTCCAGCAAATCTGCACGCTCATTGTCTTTGGCTTTAAGAAAGGCACCGACTTCTGACTGTGGCAATAAAACTGCGCGGGTAAACTGCTCAAAACTTAAGCCCACCAGTTTTTCAATGAGGGGGGTGACTTCCGATATTTTTTGCGTCAGTGTCGTGTCATCATCCAGACATTTGACGTAGCGGTCTACTTTTAGATTGCCATCGACTTTCTGGCGTGCCCGTTTAATTTCCCAGCGTGCCATATAGCGTTTGCTGTCGAGTGCAATAAATTCCAGTTCGGCAAAACCATGCACGCAGCCACGGCGCAGAATATTCTTGGAATCCTTGATGGACACATCCTGACCGCCAGTATCTTTCAGGCTGCCTGTGGCACCTTTTAGGCGGGGAATTTCATTATATAGCGCCAGGCACATGGCATCGAGCAGGGTGGATTTCCCGGCACCAGTTTTTCCGGTGATGGCAATCAGCCCGGCATGAGCCAAAGGACTCGATTCAAAATCAATATGATGGGTGCCGGTGAGGGAGGCCAGATTATTAAGACTTAGACGTAAAATTTTCATGGCCGATCCTAGGCTTGTTGTTTTTGTGCAAGTTCATGTTGGGCTTCATTCAGTAATTCCTGAAAATCCCGTTGTACCGAATGATCCTGCTCATAGCCCATTTTTTTCCAGATATTGAAAAATAGCGATTCCGGGGTAGGGGGTGCCAGATCAATTTTAGACTGGCTTGAACTAAGGTCGACCTGTTGCTGGTAAATCCGGCTGATGCGTAGCAGTCGGTAACGGTTAGCAGGTAGGGCCTGTTCTATTTGCTGACGCAGATCTACCGGAGGCGGCGCATCAGTGGTGTATTCCACTTCCAGAAAATGCCGTGCAGAAAGCTGCCCGATTTCTCCGGCAGGCAAGGCCTGAATTGTAGTGATTAAATTTTCCAGCTTTTCACGAATGCGGAACAGCTCGACAGTACGCGGAATGCTTAAGGCATCGTACTGAAAGCGGTTTTCCGGGTTTTGTTCGGGATCAATCCGGACTTCAACCACCTGATGCTGGTAATGGATTTCACTAAATGATAGCGGAATCGGGGAGCCACTATAGCGAATATGCGGCTGACCGACCTTTTGTGGTTTATGCAAATGCCCCAGCGCGACATAATCAATCACGTCATCAAACAGTGCCGTCGACAGGGCTTCTTCATTGCCGACAATAATCGGACGTTCAGAGTCCGAGGTCTCACCACCTTGCATGTGCGCATGTGACATTAAAATCAGTGCCTGATGTGGCTGTTTGCGGGCTCTGGCTTCGGCAATCAGTTGTTGATGCAGATAACTGATCGCGTTCTGGTTATTGCTGGTATATTCATTCAATCCGGTAATTTCGGCACTGCGTAAATAGGGCAGGGTCAGACACCAGGCGATGATATTTTTATCCTGATCATAAATAGGAATAAGCAGACGATCCAGGTTCAGGGTATTTTCTGCAGTGCGGCCTACAATTCCCACTGCTTTGGCATTGAATTTGGCCAGCAAGGGTTCAACCTGCTCAATCCGGTAACCGGAATCATGATTGCCTGCAATCATCAGGGTCTGCATATGTGGCGCCAGGTCGTGGGCATCGGCCAGAAACTGGTACAGCTGTCTTTGCGCACTGGACGCAGGATTGATCACATCAAAAATATCACCGGCAATCAGCAGGGCATGCGGCTGCTTTACTTTGATTTGCTCAAGTAGCCAAGTCAAAAACTGCGCATGTTCAAATTCACGGTCATGGTTATGGAAAAATTGTCCCAGATGCCAATCGGAAGTGTGAAGAAAATGAACTGCCATGTAATGAACCCCAAGATATCTGCCTTGCTACTATAGGAAAAAGCACAGGTAAAAATCTACTTGTAAAACGATATTTCAGCGAATTGTTGGTGATGCTTAAGCTGAATTTATTTTGATCAGTATGGATATTAATGGACGGTTGTATCCGGATCATCAGATATTAAAGGCTCTGCAAGCCCTCAGATGTTAAAAATAGGGATTTTAAAAAATAAAAACCGACGATTCGAGTGATGATGAAATCGTCGGTCAAATTTGTGTTACAGGAAGATTTTGGCTGCTATTCAAAATTTTCCTGTACACTAAGACTTATTGCTTTAGCTCTAAAGGTCAGCAAAAATTCGTGGATGCCAGTCCAAATTTTTGCCCCTTGTACTCTATATAACGTCACCCTCTAGTGGATGGTTGACAATAAAATGAAAAAAAATTTAAATTTTTTTATACTCACCTGTTGAAGATCACCGAGCCATGCACATGTTGCCACTAAGTCGTTATTTTACCTGGTTTTTCTTTATCTGTTTTATTTTTACCTGTATTTGTGGTGTGGTGGCAGCCCTATTACCGATGGGTATGGGCGCAATCTTGACGATTGTTCCCTATCTGGTGGCCATGATTTGGGTGCTTTTTAAATTTCTAAAACAGCAAAAACGTGCGCCGACCCAGGCAGAACGTAAAAAATTCACGCTCGGTTTTAGCCTGATTTATTGGGGTTATAATTTATTATTTCTCTTGCTCGGTATTGTAATCGCCACCCGTTCCAATCCAAGTGCCTGGCAGGACTTTCTGCTGTATCTACAGCAACCACAGTTTATGAGCATTGTGCTGATCATGTTTTTGATGATGGCGATTCCGCTGTATCTGCTGACGTACTGGTTTTATGGCAAGCAGTCACAACGTATGGCAGAGAAAATGTTTGGCCATCCACCTCAGTAAGTATAGATGAATCATTGTGTGACGGCCGATATTCATAAATTAATTGAATGATGAAAGATACAAATTCTCCACTACAAAAATATTCCTGCTTTAAAAAAGCTGAAGATGAGTGGCGTATAATTTAAAACCAAAAAATAATAAAGTGAAGAATGACTGATGTATAAACCTGTAGTGCTGGTGACGGGAGCGAGTGGTTTTATTGGCAGTCATCTCGTACGGTTTTTACTGGATCGTGATTATCGGGTGATTGGTCTGACCCGTCAGAAAAATAAACCCGAACCACATCCGGACTTCCATTGGATTAATCAACTGGAAGAATTACAACAGCATCAGATTGATTATGTGGTCAATCTGGCTGGCGAAAGCATCGGTCAAAGCCGCTGGACGGCAGCGCGTAAAAAGAAATTGCTGGATAGCCGTTTAGACACTACCAAACAGGTTTTTGATTATTTAGAAAAATATCAGATCAAACCGAAACGAATTATTTCAACATCGGCCGTTGGTTATTATGGCATTGATCCGACAGAGCGTTGGGAACAGGTCTGCACGGAGCAAAGTCCGCCACAAGATATTTTTATGTCTGAACTCTGTGCGAAGTGGGAGCAGCGGGCCTTATCCTATACTAACCAGAACACCAAGATTGTTCGCTTTGCGGTGGTGTTTGGCAAAGGTGGCGGGATTCTTCCGCAGATGCTATTGCCGATTAAATTGAATCTGTTCGGGCGGATTGGTCATGGACATCAGCCAGTGACCTGGGTGCATCTAGAGGATGTACTGCGAGCGATTGAATTCTTGATGCTTGAGGATACAATCGAGCAGATCTTTAATGTGGTCGCGCCAGAAAAGAGCAGTCAGGCCCAGTTTGCGCGAACCGCGGCCCAGATTCTGCAGCGTAAACCCTTACTTCCACTACCCGCATGCAGTCTGAAAATGATGCTGGGAGAACAGTCACAACTGGTATTGAACGGTCAGTATGTACAGCCCAAAGCCTTGCAGGAGGCTGGATTCCAGTTTCATTATCCAACCCTAAAAGAGGCGCTGGATAATATCCTAAAGCACTAAGCGACTGGGCTCGAATAAACGGACTGGATCATAAGGATCCGGATCAACGATCGGGCTTTGTTCAAGTATGAGTTGAGCGAGTAGTTTTCCTGATGCTGGCCCCATGCATAAACCATTCCGGAAATGTCCAAAATTGGCCCAAGCATTTTGCAGCTTGGGAATTTTTCCAATATAGGGAATACCATCGGGTGAGCTGGGTCTTAATCCGGCCCATTGCTTGACCAGCGGAAAATCTGCCAGTTCCGGTACCATCTCGATACACACCTGTAAAATATCCTGCCGGATTTCCCTAGAAGGCGAGGTGTCGAAACCGATCTGACGCATACTGGACCCACATAACACATGTCCGTCTGGTCGTGGAATCAGGTACATCACCTTATTCATGCACATGGTCGGCAGCCAGTTTTCTGGCGTTTTAAACAGCAGCATCTGGCCTTGCACCGGTTGTACCGGAATTTCCAAACCAAGTTGCTGTGACCAGTATTGTGACCATGCTCCGGTTGTGAACACATACTGATCTGCCTGAAAAATCCGGCCATGTTCATCTGAGATACTTTTTACACAGCCTTGCTGAAGATTGAGCCGAGTGATTTTACAGTCTTCTTGCCAGGTGACACGAGGATGCTGCTTCAAATAGCGAATGATCGACTGTAATAACCGTGGATTACGGATATTGGCCAGTTCAGAAAAATAAATCGCCTGTTTGAACTTGCTATTATCAACTTTGGGATTGATCTGTTGCAGTTTAGCTTGATCAAGTAATTTTGCCTGTTGCTGCGGCTCTTGATGTGTTTTGGCATAACTTAAACCGATTTCAAAATCGGATTCATCAAAAATCAGCATACCTGTTTCATGAATCTGGAAATCGATGCCAGTGAAAGGTTGCAGTTTTTGATTCCAGTCCTGATACATGGGTTTGGCATGTCGGGCCAGAGCATTTACAGCAGCGGGATAACGCCACGGATACATCGGGGAGAGGATACCTCCTCCAGCCCAGGATGCAGCCTGTCCGGCGGCCTGCTGATCAAAAAGGGTAACAGAACATCCCTGTTCAAGCAGTTCCAGCGCCGACATCAGACCGGTGATGCCAGCGCCGATAATGGCAATATGCATTACGCCGAAATCCTTTTACTTCATGTCTTTCAGTTTAAGCGCAGCTTCTTCAGCAAAATAGGTCCAGATACCATCTGCACCGGCACGACGACAGCTCATCAATGATTCTAAAATGACGCTATCAGATAACCAGCCATTTTGAATTGCCGCAGCCAGCATCGCGTATTCGCCACTGACCTGATAAACAAAGGTCGGTACGCCAAAAGTGTCTTTGACTTCGCGGACAATATCCAGATAAGGCATGCCTGGTTTGACAATCACCATGTCCGCACCTTCCTGAATATCCAGCGCAATTTCATGCAGGGCTTCAGCACGGTTACCGACATCCATCTGGTAATTGTATTTATTGCCGCCTTTTAAGTTGCTGGCAGAACCAACTGCATCACGGAACGGGCCATAGAAACTTGATGCATATTTGGCTGAATAGGCCATGATCGAAGTATAGATATGACCATTTTGCTCAAAGGCCTGACGAATCGCACCGATCCGGCCATCCATCATGTCACTTGGAGCAAACACATCTGCACCGGCTTCGGCATGGCTCAAGCCCTGTTTAATCAGGCACTCAACCGTTTCATCATTTAAGACATAACCGTTCTCATCAATAATGCCATCCTGACCATGCGTGGTATACGGGTCTAATGCGCCGTCAGTAATCAGCACCATTTCTGGCAGTTCTTTTTTCAATAAACGTAAGGTGTTTTGCACCAGACCATCTTCACGCCATGCGGCTTCTGCAGTCAGGCTTTTATCTTCTTGTGGGGTGACCGGAAATAGCGCCAGTTTATTGACACCGAGTTCCAGCAGACGTTCTGATTTTTTTAACAGCAAGTCCGCTGACAGACGCTGGATATTCGGCATGCTTGGAATATTTTGGGTCTGGTTTTGTCCTGGCAGGACAAATACTGGATAAATGAGATGATCTGCCGCGAGATGGGTTTCACGAACCATCGAACGTAAATGTTCATTTTTACGAATACGACGCATGCGAGTTGCAGGAAACGCGGGACGATTGAACGTATAAGTCATAAAAATCTCAGTAATCAGTATTAAACTAGGCCTCTATTGTAGCCCTAACTCAAATTTTTGGGCATAAATTAGCGGTTTTTTATTGTGGTGGATTCGGGCAGAGTGATGAGTAAGACAGAGAGAAACTGGACGGGTAATATACATCTGGGCTCGAAAGTGGATATTGATGTAGTCCTGAACCAGCTGGTACATGCTTTTAATAGCTCTCCTTTTTTTAAGCATAACGGCATGACCATGCGGGTGGTGGATGGCCAGATTGAGGCCTATGTAGAAATGCAGGATTTCATGATTGGTAATGTGGCTTTCCAGATTCTGCATGGCGGTCTGGCTGCAACTGTACTGGATAGTGTCGGTGGTATTGTGGCCATGGGCGAGCTGTATAAAAAAGCCGAACCGGAAACGATTGCAGATACCATTAAAAAAGTGTCGCGTCTGGCGACGGTCGATATGCGGGTGGATTATCTGGCGCCTGGACGTGGCAAATATTTTATCGCGCGTGCAGAAACCTTACGTTTGGGGCGTAAGGGCTGCACCATGCGCATGACCATGGTCAATGATGAAGATAAGGCGATTGCAACAGCGATTGCGTCTTATGCCTATTAATGAAATCGTGAACTGAGGGAGTTAAAAAGCACTGTTTAACAGTGCTTTTTTATGATGATCAAATATGAACCTAGAGGATTTAGAGATCAGATTTAGCCCGTTTCAAGGCATTTTTCCATTTGGCTAAATGCATTTCTCTTTCGTCATTTTGCATTTTGGGTTCAAAAGCACGGTCCAGCTGCCAGGACTGGGAAATTTCATCCAGGTTTGAAAATACGCCAGCTTTTAATCCGGCCATGGCGGCCGCACCCCAAGCAGTAGCTTCCAGCATTTTCGGACGCAGTACCGGTACATTCAGAATATCGGCCTGAAATTGCATCAGCATGTCATTGCTGCTGGCACCACCATCAACCCGCAGTTCTTTAAGTGGATGTGCAATATCAGATTGCATCGCACTGAGCACATCCGATACCTGAAAGGCGATTGATTCTAATGCTGCACGAGCGATATGCGCTTTGGTTGTACCGCGTGACATGCCACAGAGTAAGGCACGTGCTTCACTATCCCAATGCGGCGCGCCTAGTCCAGTAAAGGCTGGAACCAGAACCACGCCGTCACTATGCTCGACCTGGTGTGCCAGTTTTTCCACATCACTGCTTTTTTGAATAATTCCGAGGCCATCGCGTAACCATTGCACTACAGCACCAGCCATAAATACGCTGCCTTCGAGCGCATAGGTAGTTTGGCCCTGGGCTTGCCAGGCGAGAGTAGAAAGCAGCTTGTTCTGGCTGAGCTGAATGTTATGCCCGGTATTGAACAGCATAAAGCAGCCAGTACCATAGGTGTTTTTAGCACTGCCCACCTCAAAACAGGACTGGCCAAAGAGTGCAGACTGCTGATCCCCCAAAATTCCGGTAATGGGTATATTGGCCCCAAGTAAGCCAGAAGCAGTGTCAGCGACATAACAGTCAGAAGAGATAATTTTCGGTAAGACTGAAGCTGGGATATTAAACAGCTCGAGTAGCTCTTCATCCCACGACTGTTGCTGCAGATTCATTAACATGGTACGAGAAGCGTTACTGGCTTCAATGACGTGCTCTGCGCCTTGGGTCAGATTCCAGATCAGCCAGCTATCGATCGTACCAAATGCCACATGGCCTTGTTCAGCGAGTGCCCGTACTCCCTCGACATACTCTAAAAACCAGACAAATTTTCCCGCACTAAAATAAGGGTCAATCCGTAAGCCTGTTTTTTGCTGAACTTTGGACATCAGGCCCTGTTCAATCAGCTGGTTACACCAATCTGACGTACGACGATCTTGCCAGACGATTGCCGGGGCGAGCGGTTTGCCATTTCTACGATCCCAGACCACCGTGGTTTCTCTTTGGTTGGTCAGGCCAATGGCTTTAATATCCTTCGCCAGAATACCTGCGGTAGCGAGAGCTTGCTGTACCACAGCAATCTGTGAACTCCAGATTTCCTGGGCATCCTGTTCTATCCAACCAGAGTGAGGGGTGTGGATCTGCGTTTCATGCTGCGCTGTGGCTTGGACTTGCCCGTGTTCATTAAAAATAATGGCCCGACTTGAAGTGGTTCCCTGATCCAGGGCCAGTAAATAGCTCATAATTTTTCTGTTATTCGGCTTGAAAAGTAAAATATTAGCGCAATAATGTAATTAAGCGCATCAAGTTGTGTAAATGTTCAGAAAAGGCATCGTAATTTTTGACATTTATGCTATGATTGCCTTGTACTTTGGGGGTGTTTCTGGCTTCGACGCTGGTGATGAAACTCATAGATGCATGCCGAGAGCGCATTTTCTCTCGTAAATCAAATTTGCATTTTTTAGTCGCAAACGACGAATCATACGCTCTAGCTGCCTAAGGGCAGCTTGTCCGCCTCTCCGAATACTTGTGGTTAGAGAGTCCGACTGAAGCGCACGCACACAAGTCCGTATAAAGCCAAGCCTCGGGGCTTTGTACTAAATTAAGAGGATCGCGATTTGTATCCTGTTCGTCGGGTCACAAAGAGTTAAAACAATAGACGATATCTAAGCATGTAGTATTCTCGAGCGTAATGCTGGCGGACGCGGGTTCAACTCCCGCCACCTCCACCAAAATTCTTTCCGAAGTAATCCATCGGAATCTAAAAAAGCCTTTAAACTCAATGTTTAAAGGCTTTTTTTTTATGCCTGTTTGTCCGATATAGTCTGATCCCATTTGACCCCATATTTGCTCTTTGTGGGTAAATATTGGGAAAATTTACCCAGAAATTAATACATCAATTATGGGTAATCGACATGCCACTTACAGATACTGAATGCAGAAAAGCACAGCCGAAAGATAAACAGTATCGTCTTTCGGATTTACATGGTTTATCCCTCATCATTACCACCAAAGGTCAAAAATATTGGAATGTACGCGTCACTGTCCATGGTGAACGTAAGTCTGAATCGCTTGGCCCATATCCAGATTTAAGCTTAAAAAAGGCAAGGGAGCTTGCATATGAGCTTAAGTATCGATACTCACGTTCAGTATTGCATGAAGACTTAAAGCCCTATTTCAAAGAAGTTGCAGAAGATTGGTTTAATAATCAAAAAGAAACCTGGTCATCCAAACATATCAGTAATGTGCGAGCTTCATTGGATGAGCTTTATATTGCTCTTGCTAATAAGCGTATTAATCAGATTCAGGCTCCTGAGATTCTGCAAATCATTAAGAAGATTGAGGCAAGAGGCTCGCTTGAAATTGCAAAACGTACCTTATCTCGTTGTGGGATGGTCATGAAATACGCTATTGCCCATGGATACCGCTATGACAACCCGGCAGGTGATTTAGTTTATGCCCTCAAGAATAAACGGGTCAAAAACTTAGCTTCGCTTTCGGCTTCTGAAATGCCTGAATTTTTAAGAAAGGTAAGAGCATACCCAAGTGATGCTCAAACGCACCATGCCATTATTCTGATCATGCTGACAGGCGTTCGGGTTAGTGAGTTGCTGCAAGCACGCTGGGAAGAATTTGATCTGGAAGGACGTAAGTGGGATATCCCTGAAGAACGAATGAAGAACAGACTTCCGCATCGTGTACCGTTGACGGACATGATGATTGCTGTGCTTCAGGCATTAAGACTTACTCATAATCAGGAGCTGCTTTTTCCACATCGTTTAAATAACAAAGAACCGATGCGTAGCGAATCTATTTTAGCGGTAATCAAACGTTCAGGCTATGCAGGTCGGATGACCACACATGGTTTTAGGTCGCTATTCAGTACAGTCGTAAACGAATCGAATCTATTTAATCCAGATGCTATTGAGCGCCAGCTTGCCCATGTACCACAGAATAGAATTCGCTCGGCCTATAACCGAGCACAGTACTGGGATGAGAGAGTAAGGTTGATGGAGTGGTACGGAGAGCAAGTGAAAGGGTGGATGGCTCAGTAAAGAGCCTTGCCTTCATCATCACACATTTCAAGTAAATACGATTCATTAATCAATTCTTCAAGCATTTCACTCTCACTTTTGTTTTTAAAATTGGCAAGTTTTTTTAGCTCGGCCTTTGCTTTTTTAGAGCCTATCTAGTATTAATTTTCATCTGAAGTTTGTCCAATTTTTAGTTTGCTAAATCCATTTTTTTCATTAAAAAACCGCTGCTTCGGAAAGTCTTAGAATAAGCCAAATACAATTGTATTTGGCTTATTTTTTGGTTTGAATATTTAAAATAATTAATTAAAAATTTAGAAAATTTTATTGTTAAATATAGTAAACTTCAAAAAATAGCTTCTGACTTAAAGTACTTCATTCTTACTTTTTGTATAAGGAAAAATATTTTAGAATTTAAAATATATAGAAAAATCTTAAGACAAATAAATAAAATAAATACCAAAAAAAGAATTTAATATGGAAAATATTAAATTCTTTAATTTTTTTTATATAAAAATATGTTTTTTATTAAAAAAATAAGGTATTAATAGACATTAATTTATCTAAATTATACAAATATACGGTTTATAAATTTATTATTTAATACTTATCTTATTGAATTGGTGGTGATTTTGAGGGTTAAACTAGATATTTTGGTTGATGAAATAAAAATTATTATGCGTGAGTTGCATCAAAATATGCATTTCTACGACACTAGGAGTACAAGATACTCGGCAAGTTCAAGTATCGAAAATTTTCAAAAAGCTGAAAAAATTGAAGTATTCATAGCTTACATCATGCATTACAAGAGTGACTTGTTTCGGAGAGCACCTTCAAGAAGAGCTGAAACTTTCGCATTTGATTGTACAAACCTATCTAGTGTATTTATTCCTTATGACTTTTTTGAATACTCTTGTGGAAATAGGCAAGTTTTTTTTTATGGCTATCAACGCTATAGTCTAAATTTACAAATGTTTGTAAATTTATTACATGCACAAAATTCGGAACATAAAACTGCTATATGGATAAGAGATCAAGTGGGTTCCTATGGAAATACTCCTACACATTTGCTCACTGATGACAAACTTTCAAACTCCACTAGAGAGAATATAAACTTATTTGTAAATACTTTAAGATCAACCTTAACGAAAGTAGAGCATGAAAAAAAGTTAAAAGTTTTAATTAAGAAAACAAATACAAAATTTCGTGACTATAACAACTATATAGATGAAATTTTCGATAAATATGGAGATTTATCATTTGTTTGCGTAGAGTTGAGTTTAGGTGCTAAGGGATTAAATACAACAACTTTAGGGAATGCAGCTATCTTTGAAGCAGATAGTCCATGTATAAATTTAGCAGAGTTTAAAGACAAATTTTTAAACAATGCGCGAAATGTAGACCCTTTGAGTAGGATGGTAGGTTATATCGGGAAATGGGAATGGTCGGTTATTAAATGTGGACTATATTTTCGTATTATATTTATTTTTCCTACTTCTGAGCTAGGTGATATGAATGCTCTTCAACATGAAATAAATTTCTATTGGTGTGAGAAAATTACATTTGGTCATGGCCTGTGTCATCATGCTCCTATTGCGGTAGCACCAGCAAAATTTAAGAAACCGTATTGTCATATTAAAAAGAGTAATGTGAAGGAAAGGGAAGCTTTTAAGGAAAGAGCAGTGGGCTATATTACAAAATCTGAAAAATTCTACTATCCAGTAGAGCTAAAGAATTTATTGAATAGCCTAAAAACTGAGAAAGTATCTGAACGAGAGTTGAGTTTAACCTTTCGATCAAAGTCGAAAAAGAATAAGTTAACTTTAGCTTCAAAAAAATGATGAATGATAAGGGTGGGCTGGATTGTGTTTCTTATGATCGTTAGCCCCCCCATGTTCTTGAGCTATTCTCTTAATGGGTTTTTATAATTATATTTAATATTTAATTTAATATATCTAGGGCGTGTCCTCATTTGAAAAATTGGTTTTAAATACTTAAAATCCTCCTTTAAGCTCTTTTGATTTCTATATTTTTTCAATGGCACGTACTCTTCTCACCGATGATATCTGGCAGCAAATTCAAGATACTATGCGATTACACGGTTGTTACTGTTCAAAGAATAGTAGAAATATCATGGAAGCGATCTTATGGAAACTGCGTACAGGCGCCACATGGCGTGATATTCCTCAAGAATTTTGTCCTTGGCAAACTGCTTACAATCGCTTTAATCGTTGGGCAAGCAAGGGATTGTGGGATAAATTTTTTTTAGATTACGAGGCATCTTGGATCAAGAATGGGTATTCATTGACGGAAGCTACATACGCGTGCATCAACATGCAAGTGGAGCTCGGCATGGTTTCGAAAGAGCAATTGGACAATCACGCGGTGGACGAACAACAAAAATACATCTTGCAACCGACGCGAATGGATTACCGATTGATTTTAAAATCACTGAGGGTGACGTCCACGACAGTCAAGTTGCAAAACAACTGATTGATACGGTAGACGAGGCAACTTATCTCATTGCTGATAAGGGGTATGATGCTGAGCACATTAGAATATATGCCAAGAACAAGAATATGATTCCCATTATTCCATTGAGATCAAACAGTAAGAGATCGAATAAGGAATTTGATAAATATCTATATAAATTAAGACATTTAGTTGAAAATGCTTTTGCGAGATTAAAACATTTCCGTGCTATTGCAACTCGATTTGATAAACTGGCACGCAATTATAAATCTATGATTCGTATAGCCTATATATTTATTTGGTGCAAAGCCAAATGAGGACACACCCTAATAAGAATTTAAAAATATCTAATCTATTCATTTCCTTACATAGAGATTTACCATTGAACTGGTCTCACTGCTTATGGCTAGCAGTGATAGATAAGAAGCTCATAAAAAAATACATAGCATGCTTAGGTATGATTAATAACCTAAGCGTGATGAGCATGTTTGATACTTCATTATTTTACAATGAGTCCTATGTGATGACTCAAATTGATCTTTTTATAAGAAAAATCCCTTACCAAGGGATTTTGTTAAAAGAGTTCAGGAAAACTCTATCTGAATTAATTGCACCCTTTAAATTTCATGATAAGCCAGAACTATCTTATTGCCTATCTATTAAACTATTTTCCCATATAGTTGCTTTAATTGATAGAAAGTTAGAACTAGATGGATTTGGTATAAATTATAATAAAATTATAGGCTTAGATGATAATTTAACTAAAGCTCTTATTGGAGGTATAAAGGACCAAGGATCTGCTCTGAAGGCAGATACAGAAAAGTTAAAAAGACAGGAAGTCTTAAACCGTGAGTCTTTAAAAGAATATGTAAATCAACTTACACAGCATTATGCAAAATTGCTTTTTGTGAGAGTGGATCTTTATTTTGATGAGGAGGGAGCAATAGACGTATCAATGGTTGAATATGCTCAATATATGAAAACCTTGAGAAATAGAATATCCAATAAGGATGGTTGTTTTTCTGATTTACAGGGATATGCCTGGGCAGTAGAGCAAGGCGAGCAGCGAGGATACCACTGCCATTTACTTCTTATCTACGATGGTCACAAGCATCAAAATGACTGCTACTTAGGTTTAGAAGTGGGTAAGTGTTGGCAAAAGCTTCTCAATGGAAAAGGGACTTTTTTTACATCCAACTATCCGGATTATAAAGCCAAATTTAAAGATGCTGGTTCTTTGGGAGTGGGAATGATTCATCGTAATAATGCCAGTGAAGTAGCTAATGCAATCAATGCGGCAATGTATCTCGTGAACCCTGAGAAAACCAATCAATTTTTAAAAGTCAAATTACCTAAAATGAAAACATTTGGGACAGGTCAATTTAATGTTAGCTGGAGAAGAGGAATCTAAAGCTAAATTATTTCAAATATATAACATCACTATGAATGTCATGGCTCTTTTACTTTGAGCTATTAGATCAATGAATTTTAAGCCTGCCTTCAAAAGCAGGCTTTTTCGTTATTTGGAGCTATATATTATGAAGCAATGCCCATCTTGTAATTCTAGTCAGATCAGCTTGATTGAGATCAAGTCACGAGTGCCAGCAGTATCCGATGTTTCAACTTTACTGACTTCTCCTACCACAATGTCAGCATTAGGGGTAAACCTAATTCGTTCAACCAATCTACCCCCAGTTATTGGGGCAATTGCAGGGATCGTTATTAGCGGGATGTTTATGGTGTTAATGAATGATGAAACTAATCAACCTATGTACTATTGCCATTCATGTAAAAACCATTTTGATGCCAATTTACGTCAATCCCCTCAAGTCTATAACGGATATTAAAAGGAGACTAACTATGGCACATCAACTTGAACAAATGGCTTATGTCGGTGATACCCCTTGGCATGGCTTAGGTAATCAACTCACTCAAAATCAGCCGATTGAAGTCTGGGCCCAGCAAGCAGGTATGGATTGGCGCATCGAATCCTCGAATGTAAGTTACATGGCACAGAATGAACGTGGGCAGAGCATCATCATGCCGTATGAAGAACAGCGGGTACTGTATCGTTCCGATACTCATGCTCCCTTGTCTGTGGTCAGTCAGCGTTATCAGGAAGTCCAGCCGATGGAGATTCTGGAGTTCTACCGGGATCTGACCGAGCAATCTGGCTTTGAGCTGGAAACCGCAGGTGTACTCAAAGGTGGGAAGAAGTTCTGGGCATTGGCACGTACCGGGCAATCTACGGCACTCAAGGGCAAGGATGTCAGTAATGGCTATATTCTGCTGGCGACTGCCTGTGACGGTACACTGGCGACTACAGCACAGTTCACCAATATCCGGGTGGTATGCAATAACACCTTAGCGATTGCCTTACGTGGACAGAGCAGCAGTGCGGGTGTGGTCAAAGTCCCGCACAGTACCAAGTTTGATGCGGACAAGGTCAAACAACAATTGGGTATTTCAGTCCGTGCATGGGATGAACACATGTATGAAATGAAACAGCTGAGTCAACGTAAAGTCACTCAAGGTGAGGCAGCAGCTTTCTTTGATGCAGTGTTCAACAATACCAGCATGAGTGTTGCCGATCAGGAGGAGAACATCATTCAATTCTATCGCAATATCGCTACTCCAACTCCAGCCAAAGAAAAGCCTGAACCGAATGGACGTGCCATGGCTAAAGTCATGGACATGTTTAATGGACAAGGTCGTGGTGCAGAACTCAGCTCAGCCAAAGATACTGCTTATGGTCTACTGTGCAGTATTACAGAGTTTGCCGATCATGAACGTCGTGCCATGAGTACCGATCATCGTCTCGATTCTGCTTGGTTTGGTGCAGGTGCTGCATTAAAGCAGCGTGGACTGGAACAAGCACTTCGCTTAGTGGTTTAAGTTTCATTTAAGCTAGTGCTATTACAATAATGGTCAAGGGTCATGTAGATGATCCTTCTCCAGTGAAAATCCCCTTTTGCCACATCTCCAGATGTGGCTTTTTTTATGCCGAAAATTTTTACAGACCTCACTCTTTATAAGGATCAGAGCATGAATCAGATTGCACCGATAAATATCCCTCAACGAACTCATTTCCCAATTCCGAATGAGAGCAATGAATCAAATACAGCCGCTAAAAGAACAACGACTGCCAAGCGTTTAGCCAATACTAAAAATATGGATTACCAGGAATGGCTGGAAGTACGTAAGCAAGGTATTGGCAGTAGTGATGCCGCAACCGCCTGCGGCCTCAACCCTTACATGTCGATGCTGGAACTTTGGATGATCAAGACTGGTCGAACTCAGCAGAATGTTGATGATGACAGCTCAGGCATTGCACCGTTGTATTGGGGCAAACAGTTAGAGCCGCTGGTGGCTGAGTACTATAGTCTGCACACCAATAATAAAGTCCGTCGGGTCAATGCCGTGCTTCAGCATCCCGACCCAGACAAAGCTTTTATGTTGGCAAATCTGGATTATGCGGTGGTGGGGAGTGATGACGTCCAGATCCTGGAGTGTAAAACTGCCGGAGAGCATGGTGCCAGGCTATGGCGAGATGGTGTGCCGTTGTACGTGCTGTGTCAGGTGCAACACCAACTTGCAGTGACAGGCAAGCAGGCAGCGCATGTCTGTGTTCTGATCTGTGGACATGAAACCAAGATCTTTAAAGTCAGCCGTTCTGAATCAGTCATTCAACACATCATTCAGGCAGAGCGTTATTTCTGGGAGTGTGTAGAAAACGATACACCGCCATCAGTCGATGCCAGTGAATCCGCAGCCAAAGCCATTCTGCAACTCTATCCAGCGCATGTACCCTTGACTGTTGAAGATCTCTCGCAAAATGAAAATGCCAATTTGATGTTCGATCAGCTCATCAAAATGAAAGAAGAAATTCAACACAAGCAGGAACGTTTTGACCAAGTGAAGCATCACATCCAGATGCTGATGAAAGATGCTGAACGAGCCACCTTTGCTCATGGCTCGGTGGTCTGGAAGAAAGCCAAGGACTCCATCAGTCTGAATACCAAAGCATTACTTCAGCATCAGCCTGAACTCATTGAGCTTTATCCACTTCAAAAGCAGGGTAGTCGTCGATTCAATATCTATACCGACTAAGTCTGTTTCAGCCCATTCAAATAGCGATACACAAAAACCGCTCCCCGCCCTCCATTCGCTAGGAATAGAGGGCAAACGGTCGCGGCTTTTGTAGCGAGCTATATACATATTTCTTGAATCAGGTGATCTGCATAAAGCTGGATGATCTGTACAAAATCAAATTGAGGAAAATAAAATGATTAAAGGTTTAGCGATTACACCACCGGCTCTGGGGCGTATCAGTATTGGTCGGGTAGTAGAAAAGAATGGAAAACGCCTACCTGAAAAAGATGATCAATTCACCATTACGTCCCAAATCCAAAGCAAAGAAGGATGGGTGAAACATCCACTGGATGAACAGCTTCGAGCCAATACACCTAATCAAAAACTCAGAACTATACCCGTCCGAATGATCTTCAATGATCCTGACTTAAACCTACGTGCAGAATACAGCCTATTTGACCGCCAGACTGGACGGCCAGTTTGTGTCGGCAACGGTGAAACCTGCCAGCGCTTAACCAATCAAGGCGTAGAGCAGCATCCTTGTCCATCGCCAGATTTATGTCCTCTGGCACAAGGCGGCAACTGCAAACCTTATGGACGTTTACATGTGAACCTGGATGACTCGGATGAGTTTGGCACCTTCATCTTTAGAACTACGGGCTTTAACAGTATTCGGACTTTGGCTGCACGGCTGAGTTATTACCATGCAGCTTCAGGAGGCTTATTGTCTTGCTTGCCTTTGCAACTCACTTTAAGAGGCAAAAGCACCACACAAAGCTATCGTCAGCCGGTGTATTACGTGGATCTGACTTTACGGGAGGGCATTAGTCTGAATGATGCCATTACTCAAGCCAAGCAAATTGATGAACAGAGCAAGCAGGCAGGGTTTTATCAGGAGGCTTTGGACTTTACGGCAAGGAAGGGTTTTGCGAATGCGCGATTTGAAACGGATATAGAGGAAGGATTGGATGTGCTGGAAGAATATTACCCTGAACAAGAACAAAACCGGGTGATGGAGCAACAAGCTTCGCCTGAAGAGTTTGTACAGGATATTCAGCAGGGGTTGCATCAGAGTGTGAGAGCGGTGAATTAAGCCAGAGGAGAGAAGATATCTAACGTTAAATTTTACAGACCAGCTCTATTATTTGAGCGAATAGCCGCTCGCATCAATGATTAGGAGCTAGCTTCATGAATGCGTTTATCGGTCAAACATTTCAAATGAATCAACTCATCAGTATTAAGCAGGTCGTAGAATTTGTCGGTGTGGGGCGTTCTACCATCTACGAGATGATGGATGAGGACTCACCCTACTATGATCCAACTTTTCCAAAGAAAGTTAAAATTACTCAAAATCGTATTGGCTGGTCAGCTTATGAGATCCATCAATGGATTGAAAGTAAGTTGGCGAGTCGAGAATAAGGGATGCTATTAGCTCCCTTATTTTTTTGTTTTCTTGTAGACTGAAAATGTCTTTTAGCCTAAGTGTCGGTAATGAAAACAATAGACTACTACAATAAGCATGCAGAAGAATTTACAGCTTCAACGTTTGAAGTTGATATGGAAAGCCTATATCAGCCATTTTTAGCTGAGTTGCCCGAAGGTGCTCGGATTCTTGACGTTGGCTGTGGTTCAGGACGAGATACTCTGGCTTTTAAAAATAAAGGCTATCAAGTTGAGGCAATAGATTATTCTGCCGAGCTGGTTAAGAAAACCAAGGAGCTGACCGGCATTGAAGTACGTCAACAAAGTTTCTATGAATTAAATGAGAGTGAAAAGTACGATGGTATTTGGGCCTGTGCTTCTCTTTTACACTGTGACAGAGATTGTTTGCCTGAAGTGATGGGGCGCATATTCAAAGTACTAAAGCCCAATGGTGTGTGTTACATGTCTTTTAAATATGGCAATACAGACCGTGAGAAAGATGGGCGTAGCTTTACTGATCTAAATGAGCAGCAAGCGCATGACTTACTTAAGCAGATTGATCAAGCTTTACTGTTACAACAATGGATTACGATAGATAAACGTGCAGATCGTGATGAAAAGTGGTTAAATCTACTTTGGAAAAAGCATGCCTGATTTTATTCCTACAGCACAGCAGCAGCTTAAATTCCTAAAGAATATCCAATTAATACTGCAGTCTGGCAGTTTTAGTAGTACCTATAAATTTGCTTTACTGATTAGCCTTAGCCGATTGGCTATTGAAAAAGGTGAAGACTCAGGTGAGAGCCTATCACTTGAGTATGCAGAGATTGCAGAAAAGTTTATCGAGCTGTATTGGAAGCAGGCTGTACCGTATGTATTTAACGATGCAGGACAACTGATTTTAAATCAGAACAATGGTAAGCAAGCTGCCATTGTAAACCGAATCATTGAGCTTCGGCAGAGTTACTCATCTCTTGGGCTGTTAAGACGAGACTCACTGGTATGGTTAAAGTTAGTTAAAGATGTCGCTCGCACTCTAAAAGACATGCCAGTTCGTTACTTACAAAACATCAATGGTCAAAATTTTGAGTTTTTATATCAGCTTGACCAATGTGGAAAGCAACTCCTCCTTTTACCCCTAGTTATGTATTGCTTACGACAATTTAGTGAAATTATTGAAGAGTTATGTCAGAAAGGTTGGATTGACTATATCCGTAAGAACAGTAGTAATGCACCGATTTTGAATCAGTTACCTAACCTTGAACAATTCATGTTTGAGCCAAGTCGTAACCAATTAAATGCAGTGGCAAATGTCTTAGTTGAGTTACAAGACTGCAAATGTTTCTACTGCAATAAATCGATGCGGAAAGGTAGTTATGCCGTTGATCATTTTATCCCTTGGTCAATGTATCCATCGGATACAGGGCATAATTTTGTGCTTGCGGACTCAAGTTGTAATTCTAAGAAAAGTAATTTACTGGCATCAGATGAGTTTTTGCATAAATGGCAGGAGCGCAATGAAGAACACGATTTGATTATTGTGGATCGGATCTCAGTGCTTGGTTTTCTGACAGATAAGGAGCGGTCGCATAAAGTGGCGGAGTGGGCTTATGCACAGGGAAAAGAAAATAATTATTTGATGTGGTTTTGGGGATCAATTGATTGAAGTTAATATGCATAGTCGATAATCATAAGGTGTAACCCCTTGCTCCTATCAGTGGATATATTTAATGGTCTTTATTTGAATCAGATTTATTATTTATCAACCAGTGCAAAGTTGTGGCAACTGAATTATAAATATTGAAAATAAATGAGCTGAGTTCGCAAAATAGAAAAGTAGTACCTGCTGCTAAGAATGTAAGAACTAAATAGTTAGTGTATTTATAGATGTCCCTTAGGGTATCTATTTTAAAAGTATCGTTTCCTAAACTTAAATTTAGGTCTTTAAAAAAATATATAATAAATAATAAGAAACTGAAGATTATAAAATAAATGAATACTCTAATAAATGTAAAATGAACTTTCTTAAAAAAAATTAGCCCAGATTTGTTATCAGTGTATTCAATCATTTTTTTTTGTAAATCTAAGGGAGTTATTGTACAAAATATTGTATATCCAGCTACTAAAAAACCTAATGTTGCAAATAATGATGAAAACAAGAAAGAAACCAACTCATTAATTTTAGTGTAACTTGTTTCAATGCTTACATCATTAATTGTAAGGATGAAGAAAAAGAATAGGCCGAGAGAGATTGGAAAAAACCTATTAAAATTTGACAAAGGTATAGCTTTGGATTTTTTATAGATCTCACGAATATTTTTTTCTTCCAATAATCCGTTCATCATTCGGTCTCATTCTCATGGATTATCATAACCTTATTTGTATCAATAGTATTTAGAATTTCTTGGGTTTCCTCATCTGTGTGCTTGACTTTAATTTCTTTGGACTGAATTAGTTTTTTGAAGGCTGAAAACATATGTATAACGGTAGCAAAAATATTATTTTGAACGACATCAATAGTTGTTTGAATTTTAACATCTTCATTGTCAATTTTTAATTTTTTCCCAGAGGCGTCAGTACCAAGAAGTATAATATTTTGGTTGCCTTGTATAGTTGCTTTATTAGCTTCTTTCGCAATAACTTTTTGGTTTAAACCTTCGTTATTAGTAATTTCAAATTTTCCTTGACCTCCAGCTTCATCTGAAGTTTCTTGCATTTGACGGAACATATCCTCTCCATCAATTTCAGAGTTACGATCATTGAGAATAAATGTAACTTTTTTCAACTTATTGAATAAGTATATATTTTCACTTAAAGTTTTTTGGTTGGTCAGTGGAGTCAGTGTCAGCTCAACAATTGGGAATTCTTTTAAAAAGGGATTTCTTTCTTCTTTTGGTAAACTATCTTTATAATTAATTTGTTCATTTCTTAAAAAATATGACAATGTGCTTCTAAAATTTTCTGGAGTTGGAGCATATTTTGTTTCAGCAGCATAAAGTAATCTATGGTTGTTTAAAATTAAAGCAAAAATTGCAGAAGGTGCCGAATCAAGTTTTTTCTTATCTTTTACTAGTTTTCCAGTTGCAGCACGATACTGCTCACGTTCAAGTTTGGTCTGTTTAACAAATCGGCCAACTAAAGCAAGAGTATCCTTTTCCCCTAGGATATCGTCACCTAGATTCACCAATGAAACTTCATCAAAATAGAAATTACTTTTGCCAGCTTTTCGATTTTTGTTTTTGAAAAATGAAGGCTCCACAACTTCTTTATATAAGTCTAATAAATTGTGATCCCCAAATTTACATACTAAATTTGCTATTTCTAAGTTTTTTTCTAAAGTTGCCATATGGTGAGTGTCATTCAAGTTAAATGCATGAAAATATTATATTAAATTTAATTAAATATAAAACACTTTAAAATTATAAATATTTCTTATTTGATGGTTCTTATTGAGAATACCCCCCAAATCAACGACAATACAGGCATCATAAGCCTTCTGGTCATTAAAGGCTTTAACCTTATTTAAGAACTGTAGACAACCCTATGAACAAGCAACAACTCGCTTCCAAAATCTGGGAATCAGCCAATAAAATGCGCTCAAAGATTGAGGCAAATGAATATAAAGACTATATCCTAGGGTTCATGTTCTACAAATTCTTGTCTGATAAAGAACAAAGCTTTTTAGAAGGCAATGACTTTGCACAATCAGATATTGAAGCACTGACAGAAGAAGATGTTGAAACAGTAGAATTTATTAAAAATGGTATCGGTTATTTCATCGCTTATGATGACCTATTTTCAACATGGCTTAATAAGGGCTTAGACTTTACCGTTGCTGATGTTCGTGATGCGCTTTCTGCTTTTTCACGCCACATTCATAGCTCTCACAAAAAAGTGTTTGATGGCATCTTTAAGACATTAGAGACAGGTCTGAGTAAGCTTGGCGATAACTCAAATAGCCAGACCAAAGCGATCAGTGATTTGTTGCAACTGATCAAAGTAATTCCAATGAACAACAAGCAAGACTATGACGTGCTTGGTTTCATTTATGAATACTTAATTGGCTCTTTTGCTGCAAATGCAGGTAAAAAAGCAGGTGAGTTCTATACACCGCATGAAGTTTCAGTTCTTATGTCTGAAATCATTGCGCATTATTTAAAAGATCAGCCTGAAATCAAAATTTACGATCCAACAAGTGGTTCAGGGTCATTACTGATTAATATTGGTAGCTCTGTCGCGAAGCATGTTAATGATGCCAATAAAATCAAATATTACGCACAAGAGTTAAAAGAGAATACCTATAACTTAACCCGTATGAACTTGGTGATGCGTGGTATCTTGCCTGCTAACATTGTGGCAAGAAATGCAGATACTTTAGAAGATGACTGGCCATTTTTTGAAGACAACGATCCAATCAATACTTACGAACCACTCTATGTAGATGCAGTAGTATCGAACCCGCCATATTCACAAGCATGGGATCCTGCAAATAAAGATGCAGACCCTCGCTATAAAGAATTTGGTTTAGCCCCTAAAACTAAGGCGGATTATGCGTTCTTGTTGCATGATTTATATCATTTAAAACCAAACGGTATTATGGCGATTGTCTTACCACATGGCGTGTTGTTCCGTGGTGGTGAAGAAGAGCGTATCCGTACCAATTTAATTAAGAAAAACCACATTGATGCGATTATTGGTTTACCTGCAAATATTTTCTTTGGTACAGGTATTCCAACGGTCATTATCATTTTAAAACAACAACGTCCAACCACAGATGTGTTGATCGTTGATGCGTCTAAAGGATTTGTAAAGCAAGGTAAAAATAATCATTTACAAGCGTCGAATATTAAGAAAATTGTCGATGCTGTGATTGAACGTAAAGATGTTGAACAGTTCTCACGTCTGGTGACGCAAAAAGAAATTCGGGATCAGGGCTATAACCTGAATATTCCTCGTTATGTAGATTCTTCAGCAACGGCTGAAACATGGGATATTTATGCCACCATGTTTGGCGGTATTCCTAAAAAAGAAATTGATGCACATGCTGCATATTGGAAGGCATTCCCACAGTTACGCCAAGACTTATTTACCGAAAGCGAAACGCCTTATGTCAATTTGGCGACGACTGAAATTAGTCAAGCGATTCACAGCCATCAAGATGTGAAAGGCTTTGTGACTCAGTTTAATACTGCATTTGCTGATTTTAAGGATTACTTAAAAGGCGAGCTCATTGGCAAAATGGAGAGCTTGCATATTGCTCAACAAGAAAATGTTTTAAGTAAAGACATCTTTAAGCGTTTAGCCGATATTCCACTGGTAGATAAATATCAGGCTTACCAAGCGTTAGATGATCAATGGCAAGGTATTGCAGGTGATTTGGAGATTATTCAATCTGAAGGCTTGGATGCTGCTAAAATCGTTAATCCAAATATCGTGATTAAAAAGAAAGATGGTAAAGAGCATGAAGTACAAGAAGGTTGGGTAGGCTATGTATTGCCATTTGATCTTGTACAGCAGCGTTTATTGTCTAAAGAATTGGAAGCTTTAAAAGCGAAAGAACGTGAACTTGCAGAAGCGAGTGCTGAAATTGAGTCTTTGATGGAGTCATTATCTGAAGAAGATAAAGACTATTTATTGAATGATAATAATGATGCCTTTGTTGTTGCTCAAGTAACCAAAGCTATTAAACAGGCTTATGCGGATGTAGAAACACCTGAGACTATTACATTGGGCGATTATTTGGAGTTTATTGGGGCTAAGCCTGCTCCAAATAAAGCAGCTAAAGTTAAATTTGTTGAAGATCATCCAGAAGTAAACTGGTCAAGCATAGAAGCCAATAAAGATGGGACGTATGGAGTTGGTAAGATCAATGCTTACTTAAAGTCTTTACAATCATCAATTACTTTTGATGAAAATACCTTAGAAGCGACATTAGTAAATGTTGATGAATTACTTACTTTAGAGAAAGAGTTAAAAGCTCAGATCAATGAAGATGCTAAAACACTTCATCTTTTAACCAAAACAACCATTGAAGCTCTAGAAGAAGCGCAAGTGAAAGCGTTGTTAGAAGCGAAGTGGGTTGAACCGATTGTTTCTGCGATTTTGGCATTGCCGAATGAAGTGATTGAGCATCTGACCGATACGGTACAGGCGTTGGCAGATAAGTATGCAGTGACCTATACAGAAACCACGCAAAAGCTGACAGAAGCAGAGCATAGCCTTGCAGATTTGATTGATGACTTAACAGGTGATGAGTTTGATATGAAAGGCTTGGCACAGTTTCAAGCATTGTTAAAAGGGGTGTAATGTGGAAAAGCAAAAATGCCCTGAGATAAGATTTAGTCAATTTAAAGAAGCATGGTTTGAAACTACATTAGGGGATGTTGTTGATATTGTGGGTGGCGGAACACCTGATACCAATGTTCCTGAATTTTGGAATGGTGAAATTGATTGGTATTCACCAACAGAAATTGGTAATAGTGTTTATGCCAATGGAAGTGTTAAAACAATTACCAAATTAGGTTTAAAGAACAGTTCTGCAAAAATACTGCCTGCGAAAAGAACAGTTCTTTTTAGTTCAAGAGCTGGTATTGGCGATATGGCAATTCTTAATAAGGATGCGGCGACTAACCAAGGATTTCAATCATTTATTGCTAATAATATCGATGTCTATTTCCTTTACTCAATGGGATTTAAAATTAAAAAATTTGCATTGAGTAAAGCATCAGGTTCTACATTCTTGGAAATTTCAAGAAATCAACTTGCTCAAATGGAATTTTTGGCTCCATCAATTGATTCAGATGAACAAAAGCACATAGGTCAATTTTTCCAACACCTTGACCAATCTATTGCTTTACATGAAAAGAAGTTGGCTCAAACGCAAAACTTTAAAAAAGCGATGTTAGAAAAAATGTTTCCGAAACAGGGGAGTAAGCGTCCTGAAATTCGTTTAAAAGGGTTTAGTGGGGATTGGGAAAAGAAAAAATTAGAAAATGAAGTAGAGTTTTTTAGTGGATTAACTTATTCACCAAATGACATTACTGATAAAAATGGAACTTTAGTATTAAGATCATCAAACGTACATGATAATCAGATTGTTACTGAAAATAATGTATATGTAGATAATGAAGCCATTAATGTTCAGAATGTTGAAGTTGGAGACATTATAGTTGTAGTCAGAAATGGTTCAAGAAACCTTATAGGTAAGCATGCTGTTATCAATGAAAAAATGGAAAATACCGTTATTGGTGCTTTCATGACAGGAGTGAAAGCATCTAATCCATATTTCATTAATGCTTTATTTGATACAAATTTGTTTGATGTCGCTGTTAGTCGAAATCTAGGCGCTACTATTAATCAGATTACTACGGGAATGTTTAAAGAAATGGAATTTAGTTTTCCAAATGAAGATGAACAGATTGCAATAGGTCAGTTTTTTCAAAAAATTGATGAAACATGTCTATTGCTAAAGCAACAGCTGCAAACTTTAAAAAACTTAAAACAAGCATTTTTAGAAAAAATGTTTGTTTAATCACTGCTATATCCCCCTTTATTTAAGGGGGATTTTAGAATCTAAATACTGACTTTATAACACCAAACAAATATGACTTTTAAAAGCGAAACAGCATTTGAACAAGCACTCATTGACCTCCTTTTAAAAAAAGGTTGGCAAGATGTCATTAAAAATCCAACGGAACAGGATCTCATTAATAACTGGGCAGAGATTCTCTTCCAAAACAACCGAGAGATTGATCGACTGAATAATCAGCCTTTAACTCAAGGGGAAATGGCTCAGATTATTGAACAAATCAATACGCTACGTACACCGTTTGCCCTCAATGGATTTATTAACGGTAAAACGGTATCCATTAAACGTGACAATCCAAATGACGAACTACATTGTGGTAAAGAAGTCAGCTTAACCATTTACGACCGTCAGGAAATTGCCGCAGGTAAAAGCCGTTATCAAATTGCGCAACAACCGAAATTCCCAACCAAATCTAAAATATTAAATGACCGTCGTGGCGACTTGATGCTCCTCATTAATGGTATGCCAGTTTTTCATATCGAGCTAAAACGCTCAGGCGTACCTGTCAGTCAGGCAGCACACCAAATCGAAAACTATGCACGTTCGGGCATCTTTACAGGTTTGTTTGCATTGGTACAAATCTTCGTGGCAATGAACCCAGAAGAAACTTGGTACTTTGCCAACCCGGGACCTGATGGGACATTTAACTCAGACTTCTATTTTAATTGGGGTGATTTTAATAACGAACCTGTGAACTATTGGAAAGATATTGCGGGGAACCTGCTTTCTATACCAATGGCACATCAAATGATTGGTTTCTATACCATTGCTGATAAAACCGATGGTATTTTAAAAGTCATGCGCAGTTATCAGTGTTTTGCTGTGCATGAAATCACGGATCGGGTGGCAAGTATTGAATGGGATGGCCGAGATCGTTTAGGTGGGTATATCTGGCATACCACAGGATCTGGTAAAACCATGACCAGCTTTAAAGCAGCCCATTTGATTGCGCTGAGCAAAGATGCAGATAAAGTTATCTTCTTGATGGACCGTATTGAGTTGGGTGTGCAGTCACTTGAGCAATATAACAACTTTGCTGAAATTGAAGACTTTGTTCAAGCCACTGAAAATACCCATGCTTTGGTGAGTAAACTCAAAAGTAAAAATCCAAATGAAGTCTTGATCGTAAGCTCAATTCAAAAAATGAGTAATATCAAAGATGAAGATGGCGGTTTAAATGCACATGACATTGAACTGATCAACAAAAAACGAATTGTCATCATTGTAGATGAAGCACATCGCTCTACATTCGGTGAAATGCTGATGACCATTAAAGATACCTTCCCACAAGCAGTATTCTTTGGTTTTACAGGTACACCAATTCAAGAAGAAAACGAAAAAAATATGAATACCACGGCAACGGTATTTGGCAATGAATTACACCGTTACAGCATTGCAGATGGTATTCGAGATAAAAACGTTTTAGGTTTTGACCCTTATTTGGTTTCAACCTATAAAGATGCCAAGTTGCGTGAAGCGGTTGCGCTTGATGAGGCTAAAGCCAATACGGTAAAAGAAGCTTTAGATGATCCTGAGAAAAAAGCAGTCTATCAACGCTTTATGGACAGTAAGCAAGTTGCAATGGCAGGACATATGGATAAGACAGGTAAATACATAAAAGGGATTGAGGATTACCTGCCAACGTCACAGTATCACCGTACAGAGCATCGCAATAAAGTGGTCGAAGATATCAAAGACAATTGGGTGCAGTACAGCCAAAATCATAAATTCCATGCCATGTTTGCGACCAGTAGTATTCCTGAAGCGATTGAGTACTATCGACTGATTAAAAAGGCGATGCCAGAGCTAAAAGCAACGGCTTTGTTTGATCCAAATATTGATAATAATGGTAATGCTGCCTTTAAACAGGATGGCTTAGTTGAAATTATTCAAGACTACAATGCACTTTATGGTGTGGACTTTAGTTTAGCTACTCACGCCAAGATGAAGAGAGATATTGCAGATCGCCTATCACACAAAGAAGCCTATAAACGCATCGAAAATACGCCTGAAAAACAGCTTGATCTGTTAATTGTGGTGGATCAAATGCTGACAGGTTTTGACTCAAAATGGGTCAATACGCTGTATTTGGATAAGGTATTGGAATATGCAAATCTGATACAAGCTTTCTCACGTACCAACCGCTTGTTTGGCAAAGATAAGCCATTTGGCATTATTCGTTATTATCGTCGTCCGCATACCATGAAGCGTAATATCGATGCTGCGGTAAAATTATATTCGGGTGATAAGCCATTGGCTTTATTTGTCGATAAATTGCCAAGCAATTTAAAAAACATCAATGACATCTTCGAAAAAGTTGATAGCGTATTTAAAAATGCCAATGTATCTAATTTTGAGAAGTTACCAGAAGACGATCAGTCCTGTGCTTTATTTGCAAAACTGTTTAAACAACTCAACGAATATCTTGAAGCAGCTAAAATTCAGGGCTTTAAATGGGATAAGTCAAGTTATGAGTTCGTTGATGAGCATAAAAAGAAATTTACCATTCAATTAAAATTGGATGAACAAACCTTCTTAGTTTTGGCACTACGTTATAAAGAATTGTTCTTGAATGGTGGTAATGGTGGTGGATCTGGTGGGGGTAACATACCTTTTGAAGTAGAAGGCTACTTAACAGAAATCGATACGGATAAAATCGATTCCGACTACATGAACAGTCGTTTTGATAAATATCTGAAAGCACTGCGTAATGGTGGTTTAGAGCTTTCTATTGAAGATGCTTTAAATGAATTGCATAAGAGTTTTGCAATGCTCAGTGCCGAAGAACAGAAGTTTGCTAATATCTTCTTGCATGATGTACAGAGTGGAGATGTGACTCTTGTTGCTGGTAAGTCGTTCAGGGATTACATCACTGAGTATCAATTCCAAGCACAAGAAGATGGAATTCATGATCTTGCAGAAGCATTAGGACTAGATGAAACGAAGTTAAGACAATTGATGAATACTCAGGTTACTGTAAATAACATCAATGAGTTTGGACGTTTTGATGAGCTTCTAACATCAGTGGATAAAGTCAAAGCAAAACAGTATTTAGAAGCTAAAGATGGAGCAACCATTCCTCCCTTCAAAGTAAATATTCGAGTGGATGCAATGTTGCGGAAATTCATCTTAAGTAACGGCAAAGAATTAGCATAGAGATATAAGACAAGGCCATATGGCCTTGTCTTATTTTAACTCTCTTATTATTGCTTCAGCTTCTAGTAGATATAATTCATTGATCAACAGAAACTCTCGGTATTGATGAATTAAGTTTTCTTCTAGTTTTTCCCTATGGGTACGAGCATTTCTAAAAGCTTGATAAGTACCCAAAAATAGGTTGGCTCGACCTACAACTTCAGATTTGTAAGGTACAAGCCAAGTTAAGGGCGCATTTGACATATTAAAAGCTTGAGAAAAAAGTTTAGTGCTGTGCTCTTTAATCCCTGTACGTGTACGAACAATGTCTTCAAGTCGTTTATATGCTTTTGTTAAAGCAGAGTCAGGATCTTGCTTGAAGAGTAAAGCTAGATCGAAAATCCTGTCATCAATAATCGAGTAGGGTAGTTCTAGCGGATAATAACGCTTTAGATTGGATGCTTGATTTACTTCGTTTTCGAAGGGATAGATATAGTCATGTAATCTAAGAGGACGAATGATTTTTCCCTTGAAAATTAAATCAATATCATTGTCGTTTAGTGATGAATTATTCAATTTATTCATCATTTTTGGCTTAATAAGAATTTCTTCGGTTTCGATGGTATGCTTATTTAAGAGAGTGAGTGCTGTAGCTAAACCTTTGGGCCCTTCACCAAGATAACCGGAGGTGAAACCTGATCGGATGACATAATAGGTTCCAGAATCATCTTTAAGTAGAAAGGCATGCACTTGGTCATTTGTAAGAAGTAAAGAGGTGGTCCCACATGTTTGAACAACTAAAAGCGTATTTATAAGTGATATTCCGCTCTAGTTAAGCCACCTTGTTT